>CAJQND010000140.1 GCA_905479595.1 uncultured Hyphomicrobiales bacterium | reverse complement strand
ATCTCCGGAAGAGGTCAAAAAGATGTGGCCTCTGATGGATGTCTCCGATCTTGTTGGAGCAAGCTGGTTGCCTACGGACGGTCAGGCCAGCCCCTCTGATATTACCCAATCCCTGTCCAAGGGAGCAAAGATGCATGGTGCGAAAATATTTGAGGATGTTACTGTTACCGGCTTCCGGATGGATGGTGAACGCATTGTCGCCGTACACACCGATAAGGGTGATATTGCCTGCGAAAAGGTGGTCAATTGCGCTGGCCAATGGGCAAGGCAGATAGGCGCAATGGCAGGGATCAATGTGCCGCTTCAGCCGGTCAAGCACCAATATATAATAACTGAAAAAATAGAGGGTCTAGCCGCTGACGCGCCAACCATTCGTGATCCAGATCGAAGGACTTATTTCAAGGAGGAAGTTGGCGGACTGGTGATGGGCGGTTATGAGCCGAACCCGCAAACCTGGACATTGAAAGACGTTCCCAAAGACTGGGCATTCCGTCTGTTTGACGATGACTATGATCACTTCACCCAGCACATGGAACAAGCCATCAAACGTGTGCCTGCTCTGAATAATGCAGGTGTTAAGCAGATGGTCAACGGACCGGAAAGCTTTACACCTGATGGAAACTTCATTCTTGGGGCTGCGCCCGAATGTGCCAATATGTTTGTTGGTGCAGGTTTCAATGCGTTTGGAATCGCTTCTGGCGGAGGCGCTGGATGGGTTCTGGCCGAATGGGTAGTCCGGGGCGAGGCGCCACTTGATCTTTGGGTGGTTGATATTAAGCGGTTTTCCGGTCTGCACCAGGATCGCCAGTGGGTGTGTGACAGGACACTTGAAGCTTATGGGAAACACTACACCATCGGTTTTCCCCATGAAGAATACCAAAGCGGCAGGCCTCGTATCGTATCTCCCCTATACGAACGACTTAAAAAACAACGTGCAGTATTCGGTTCAAAACTTGGATGGGAGCGGCCAAACTGGTTTGCACCGGCAACCATGGAAGCCGTGGATGAATACTCAATGGGTAGGCAGAACTGGTTTGAGGCGGTTGGTGATGAACATCGACATGTGCGCGAACATGTTGGAGTTTTTGACCAATCATCCTTTGCCAAATACGAACTGACAGGCAGCGCGGCAATGGAGGCGCTCCAATGGATATGTGCCAATGATGTTTCCAAACCGGCCGGACGATTGACTTACACACAATTGCTCAATAGCCGCGGGGGTATTGAGGCGGATCTGACTGTTTCAAGGCTGGCTGATGACCGTTTCTTCATCGTGACGGGTACAGGCTTTAGAACTCATGATTTGGGCTGGATCAAGGATCACCTGCCAAAGACCGGGAAAGATCTCCAGCTCACCGATGTCACGGAAGAATGGGGCACCCTCTCATTGATGGGCCCAAAGGCGCGCGACGTGCTCCGAAAAATCACAGAAAGTGATGTTTCCAGTGATGCATTCCCATTCGGTCATGTCCGTGAACTGGTCATCGCCGATGTCAATGTTCGGGCATTGCGGGTGACCTATGTGGGCGAACTTGGATGGGAGCTACATATTCCCATTGATGCAATCGGCGAAATTTTTGATATGCTTTTGAGCCGGGGCAAAACTGAAAAAATAAGGCCTATTGGCTACAGGGCGCTTGAATCATTGCGCCTTGAAAAAGGCTATCGGGCTTGGTCGTCCGACATTACACCAAACGACACGCCTTTTGAGGCAGGACTTGGTTGGACTGTCAAAATGCGCAGCAATACAAACTTCATGGGACGTGAAGCACTGGCGAAATCTTCAGAGTTGAAAAAGCGTTTTGCCGGGTTTGTGCTGGATGACAGCAACGTGGTATTGGTCGGCCGGGAAACGATTTTGCGCAATGGTGAACCCGTCGGCTACCTGACATCAGGCGGTTTCGGCTACACAATCGGAAAAAGCATCGGCTATGGATATGTGAAAAATCCTGATGGTGTGAGCGAGGAGTTTCTGAATACCGGTCAATACCAACTTGTCGTAGCCAATGATATTGTTGATACCAGGATTTCGCTTGAACCATTCCACGATCCGAAAAATTTGCACATTAAAATCTGACTACAAAATTTTCATCACAACAGCGAGACTGGGTACGGTCCCAGTTTCACCGGGCATGGAAACATAGGGTTTGGTTTCCTCAACTAGTTTGAACTGTCCCTTTGCTTGCCTTACCTCAATATCGGCAGCGAAGCCGTTTTCCCACAGGGTATTTTTGACCGTCATCACAATTACCCCGCCCGGACGGCAAATGCGCACCAGTTCTTCAAGTCCTTCAACGCCCACATGACCAGAAGTGAATACGCCCGCCGATATGATCCCGCCATAGAAATCATCGGCAAAGGGCAAGGATGAACCAAGCGCCGCCTGATAGAGTGAGGCATACACGCCTTTCTTTCCGGCAACGGCCAGCATGCCGGAAGAGATGTCCAGCGCATCAACATGGGTATAGCCGACAATTCCAAGCCATTCACCAACCAGCCCTGTTCCCGCTCCGGCATCCAGCAATGGCGTGGTTCCCGCCGGCAAATGCCGGGCCAGCAGTGCGAGGCAAATAGATGGATGGCGATAACCCGCAACAGCCATCTCCTGATCGTAGGTCGTTGCCCAGTTATCATATAGCGAAGCGACGTCTTCGGGACTTTTTGCATCATATACCTTGCCAAGATGGCCATCGTGACTTCCGCCAGACATAAACATGTTTCCTTTTTGTAAAGCTACTTCTTAGGAGAATACTATTGCAATGCTAGCATGTATTTCTAATAATTGAACACATTTTGGAGCTGATAGTGAAGGAAAAATTGATGCTGGAAACTGACTTGGAACTCCTGAAATCATCAATCAAATCTATCGGGTTTCTTGACGGAATAAAGGGCGAACCCGTCAGGCTCGGAGGTTTAACCAACAAGGTTTTCAGGTTAGGTGATTATTGTGTTCGCCTACCGGGCAAAGGAACTGAAGAATACATCAACCGTGCCCACGAGGCTGTGGCTGCAACTGAGGCAGCCAAGGCAGGCGTCAGCCCGCAAGTGCTCTATGCCGATCCATCGAGCGGGGTAATGGTGACCCGGTTCATTGATGATGCAGTGACAATGACGCCGGAACTTTTCAGGTCAGCAAAAGGATCCCCAGCCCGGTCGGCCCGGGCATTTGCGAAACTGCATCAATCAGGAGCAGTTTTCCCTTACCGGTTCGAACTGTTCAACATGATCGAGGAATATCTGGCAATCCTTGCGACGAAAGATGTAAGCCTGCCCGAAGGCTATCATGATGTGGTTGCAGGATCGGAAATCGTCAAAGAAGCCCTCAATGCCCATCCAACAATGCTGGCGCCGTGCCATTGCGATCCGCTGTGTGAAAATTTTCTTGATGTCGGTGAACGCATGTGGATTGTCGACTGGGAATATTCGGGCATGAACGATCCCATGTGGGATCTTGGTGACTTGTCCGTGGAGGCTGGATTTGACCAGGCGCAGGATGACGAAATGATGACCGCATATTTCGGGCGACAACCACGGGCAAGCGAAACCGGGCGGATGATCATCTACAAGGCGATGTGTGATTTGTTGTGGACCCTTTGGGGTCTCATCCAATTGGCAAACAACAATCCGGCTGATGATTTCAGAGCATATGCGGGCGGACGCTTTGCCCGGTGCACGTCGCTCATGGTAGACTCGGCTTTCAACGACCATGTGGCAGCAGTTGCGAAGGGTTGAGGACTGATTAACGCAAGTATGGCATATCCCGTTTAATTCACATTCATCTAACAGCACCAGCAGAGGCATACATGCTTGAATCAGCTACCGACTATTCCAGGTCCATTTTTGATACCGCCGTTTTCCTGGCGAGCCAGGCAGCCAAAACGTCGTCATCCTTTTTCAGGGTGGGTGTTGATGTCGATTTCAAGAGTGATGCCAGCCCGGTCACTATTGCTGACAAGCAAATCGAGCGAGACGCACGTGACTATCTCGGCAAGGTTTTTCCCGGTCACGCAATCCTAGGCGAAGAATATGGTTCAGGCGATTTGACCAATGACCACGTATGGGTGATAGATCCGATTGATGGAACACGCTCGTTTATAAGCGGCAACCCACTATATGGTTTTCTGCTTGCCCATATGCACAAGGGACAATGCGAGCTTGGCCTGGTTTCCATGCCTGAATTGAAAGAACTCTATCTTGGCCAAAGGGGAAAAGGGGCAACGCTCAACGGCAAAACCATCCGAACATCGAAAAAGACAAAGCTTGCTGATGCCATACTCTATATCAATGAAGGTGAGAAACTCCTGCAATTTGAACCTGCGGCAATTTCAAGTCTAATTAAAGTTGGTCACACACGCCGCTTTGCCTATGACTGTTACCCACATGCATTGGTGGCTTCAGGCCAAATTGATGCTGTTGTCGACTACGATCTGAAGCCGTTTGACTACCTTCCGCTGGCAGGTGTCATTGAAGAGGCTGGCGGTATTATAAGTGACTGGCAGGGCAAGGCACTCAACTTCGGTTCTGACGGGCGAGTTATCGCCGCTGGAACACCGGAATTGCATGAACAACTGGTCAACTTGCTGACCTAACGGCGTTGCCAGATTAAATTATGAAGGTCCCGCTGTTCCCAATTCTTATTTTAATTTGGTCGCACAAGATCAACAACTCTTGAATAACCAGAGAACACCACAACCAAT
>CAJQND010000139.1 GCA_905479595.1 uncultured Hyphomicrobiales bacterium | reverse complement strand
GATTTTCGCCTGTGATAGCAAATCGAAAACCAACTAATCGTCGAAAACGGACAACCACCAGATGTTGCGGTTGGCCTCTCTTTTTCCAGGATGGTTTTTAATAGCAGTTGTGTCGGTTTTACAAACCGTTTGATATCATATGGATATACATTGCTTTGCTGACGAACTGGGGTTACCTAACTCCACGAACAAGGATGGGGCGATGTTATTTCAGCCGGCATCGTATTCCATAACTGAATCAACGCGAAGACCTATCACTTCGTAGATCTTTACATCTGTCTTTTTGTCCTTCAGCGGCATGGCAGGTAAGTCCTGCGTTCTGACTAAATGACGCGCATGCGTAAAGATGGATTCACCAATCAGGATGGTGTTTCTTTCATTGTTGGCCAGTGCTTCGATCCGTTTGGCCGTATTGACCGTATCGCCGATCACCGAATACGATAGTCGTTCCTCGGAGCCTAATTTGCCTGCGATCACTGGACCAAAATTCATTCCGATCCCCACGCGGATATCCCGCCCGATCACATCCGCCACTTTGGTATTTATGTCCTTCAACCGTTCCACCATAGCCAGGGCACATCGCAAGGCGCTTCCCACACAATCTCGAATTGGCACCGGAGCTCCAAAAACAGCAAAAATTTCATCTCCGACAAACTGTGCAACCGTGCCCCCGTGAGTTGCAACCACCTCTGCCATCATTTCGTAATAGGTATTGAGCATTTTTACAATCGCGTCAGGGTTGAGTTCCTCACTGATAGAAGTGAAACCACGCATGTCACAGAAAAGTGCGACAATTTCGAGCTTTTCCCCGTGGAACAGAGACCCGCCATGTGCTGCCAGCCCCTTTTTTATCACCGTTTCCGGCACATACTTTGTGAACAGATTAAGCGTTCTAAGTTGTTCTAAATTCGTTTCATTCAACTTCCGGTTTGTCTTTTCAAGCTGTCGGAACCACTTTCTCTCTTTGGAACGGGCTGCAGCTAAATCATGTTCCATAGTGACGCGTTTGGAGACGTCACGTTGAACGGCCAGATAACGATGGATCTCTCCTGATTCGTTTTCGATCGGCACAATTGACCATTCCATAACGAATTCGGATCCATCTTTTCGATAGTTCATTGTTTGACCAAACCACGGTATGCCTTTTACCAGCCTCTCACGTAAATCAATGAAAACGCTATGTTCGGTTTTCTTTCCTTGAAGGACACGTGGCGATTTTCCAATCACCTCTTCCTTCGCCCATCCGGTCATTCTTTCGAATGCGGGGTTGACGTAAACAATTGACGGGCCGGGGCTATCAAGATCAGTTGTTGTCACCAGGACACTTTCTGTCATCGCCTCAAGCAGCGGCATGGCCTCAATGCGTTCATGTGATGAATCTTTCATATTTCGTCCAATATACTTTAGATCTTCATCAGGTGGAATGATTTTTACATCAAATACATATAGGCACTATCTGCCTCTATATATCGATCCGTTCAATACAGGAATTAAATACTGGAACAACTAAAATTGATATCCCACAGTCAGAAATCCATAATTGAACCAGCTGAAATTGTAGACATCGTCACTGTCAACACCGCCCTCCAGCATCCGATATCCCCCTCCAACGCTCCATCAATCCGTGAGATCGTAACGCACTTTCAAAGCCAGATCCAATGCTCGACCAGGGCCACCAGCCAGTCCTTCGAAGTCGAAGATGGCCGTCCACCGTCTGGCAAAGGGTGTCGCATCCAGCCACATTTACTTGCATTAAGTCACTTAGGAGGAATGAACGTTGAAACGTTTGCGAATCAACATCATTGAAGTTGACACTCATCGTTGCCGTGACACGATGTTAAGAAGATTATCCGCAATCGTTGAGGTCGAACGAGAGATTCCATGTGCCATGCTAGTATCGATGATTTGGCCCCTGGTCATTGCGCCAACGGCGTATACGGCCGACCGCGGGCCGAAGTCGGGCAACACCACCCGGTGGGTCTGGGGGTCAATCCGAATGGTGGCATATCGGTCCGCACCGGACATGGGATCTCGGTCTCCTATCGCTGTTTGTTGGCGCAAAAAAGCAGCCCTGTCGGCTGACTCATGATGGCTCTGAGCACTTATTGACGCTATTAAATTTTGTGCGAGTTCGGATGGGTCTGTAGTCAGCGATCTTGGCTGCCCACGAGCATTTACCACGTAGTGATAGGTATCCAACCTTGCTTGACCGTTTCGGTCTGTGTAATCGAAGCAATATCGGTCTTGGTCGTCATCTCTGTAGAACCGGTAGCGTTTGCCAAGCCGAACAACCTTAACGAGACCGGCGTTCAAAAGGGCGAGGAGCTTTAAGGCGTTGATGCGGGGCTGAGTGGCGGCATGGGTGAAGAAAGCCGACGTGTAGTCGCGATCAAAGTGTTTGCGGTCCTTATCCGCTAACTCCAGGTACCACTCCCTTATGTAGGGAAATGTCTGATACAGCACAGTCTGCCAGATCACCGATCCCTCCGGATCGTCGCCGAATTCAGCCTCTTTTAGATAATGGTTCAATGTGTCTGCCGGGCAGCCGGCCGGTTCCAACAACTGCGCCCAATCGATGGGGCGGCCGTAGATCGCTTCAAGTTCCGAGTTCAGCAGTTCGAAAGTGGCTGTCAGGGTCAGGCAGCCATTGTTTTGGTAGCGGATTTTTTTTAATGCCGAAGGGGTAAGGAACTTGTTTACATGAGCGCCCACCTTTCCCCGGACCTTCGGCAACAGCCCGCTGCGCGAATATAAGGTGATTCTTCTTGGCTGTTTGGACGGGATGTAGCTAAGCCTGCCACCTGAATCACCGACAAAACGGCCGTCAGATGTCAGGGTCAAGACCGTCTCGATAGCGCTTAGGCTGGTACCCATGACGGCAAGTTCGGCCCCCGGCGGGATGCGTTCCAATAGCTTTTTTGCCGGCCAGGGTGAGTCGAAATAATTTTTCTGACGGCCGTCGGAAAACCAGTGGCCGGTCGCCAGAAGGACGGCATCAGCAAAAACTTCAGTCCGGCCTCCTGGAGGGGGGTGATTGACGTCCAACCGAGCCATGCCACCTACCTGCCTGACGTCGGTGATCTCATGGCGGGGGTAGAGCTTCACCGCGATTCCATGACTGCGGGCGGCCTTTACGGCCTGATGAAATCGCGCCTGCAAATACACGCCCATAAAAGCCCTCGGGTAGTGTTTGATAGGACAGTGACCGTGCGCCGGCTCAAACACGTCTGCCGGGAAATTGTTATAACGGACTTTGAGCCGGTCGAGGTTTCGGTCAACCCACACCTGAAAATCGCCCGGACGATCTGCATACACGCCCATATCAGCAGCACACATGTTGGTGATGTGAAAAGGCATCAGATATCGATAGTTATGAGGAAACCCCGGCCCGAATTCGTCTGTTTTCTCGAAAAGTGACAAAGAGATGACGCATGGATCCAGTTTGCCCGTTCTAACCCAGATAGCGGCTTTTTCGACAAACTGGCAAAGCATCGACGTTGCCGTGAGCCCCCCGCCTACAATGGCAAATCTAAACGGTCTCTCCAAAAGCCCCTCTTTCGTTAAAGCGCTTTGATAAAGCTCGAATCATTCTGTTAGATTCTAACCGCAGCGTGCCATGCCTCATAATTTATTGCTCTTTTCATTTCAATTCTCAACTTTTTTCTCGCAGTCTGGGAACCGACCTTCGTGCGGATCATCGTCGTAAGATGCGCTTTAGATCCATCCTTCGCTATGGAGCTATTATCTATCTGTTTTAACCATTTTGGTTAATGTATCGATTACACAGACAGCATTCGAGCCGGACATATTTTTGACTGCAGAGGAGAAGGCTTGACCGATTACAGCGTCAATATAAAGCCGTCAAGTATATGGGCATCTCTCCCTTGAACCGACAAGCAATGGCATGCACAGCCCCTAGCAAGGGCCGGTATATGAGTTTCAATATGGAGACCATTACCAGCATGGCGATTCGCCTGGCACACCGGCGCGTCTATAGCGTGCGATGCTATGGTGCGTCAAGATCGAGGGGAACCGGTGTCTTCAACTTAGTTGATCTTTTCCAATTTATCTAAAAACGCTTGATTATCAGGAACCCCCTTTTGGACATGGCGGATGATACCATCCTTGTCGATGAGGTAGGTCACCCGACCCCGGCCGTAACTTTTCCTGATCGATTTCCCTGTGTCGGAAACCAAGGGGAAGTCGATACCATTTTCAGCAGCGAACTTTACGTTATCCTCTAAACTATCTGCACTCACTCCGATA
>CAJQND010000138.1 GCA_905479595.1 uncultured Hyphomicrobiales bacterium | reverse complement strand
ATGGATTATTCAACGCCGCAAAATCCTATTTGGAACACGCCAGTGGCGATGCTCTCATCGTTGCCGAGGCGGGAAATTTGCGTAAGGGTACCGGTATAAGAGCGCTTTTTGAGAAAGCAAAGAATGCCGGTGTGCTTGCCTGCTACGAAGATACAATCCGCGATATTCACGGGCTCATTGATGAAGAGCTTGCCAAGCATGATCTGACCATTGCCCAAGATGCCCGCATGGCATTGGCCGCGGCTTTAGGCGGGGATCGCGCGTTGTCGCGTTCTGAACTTGAAAAACTTGCACTGTATTGCCGAGGGCAGGGCCAGGTTCAGCTACACGATGTGGAAGCGGTTTGCGGCGACAGTTCCGCATTGACCCTTGATGACATGCTGGATGCGGTATTTACCGGTGATCTTGCCGTCGCCGATGCCCGGTTTGACCGACTTGTCCAATCGGGCTTTGCCGTTGCTTCGGTTATTACTGCTGCCAGTGGTCATGTTTTACGGTTGCAGCGCATGGCATTGGAAACAGATACTGGGCGTCCTGCCAGACAAGTGGTGGATGCCGTTCGCCCCCCGGTTTTCTGGAAGCGCAAAGATTCATTTGTTCAGCAGTTAAGTATTTGGGGCGCGGACGCTTTGGAATCCGCCGCCCTTACTCTTTCTCAGGCTGAACTGCAGACAAGAGAATTTGCTACACTTTCGCCGTCAATCGCCAACCGGGCGTTGATCAGTCTTTCCCGCCGGGCGCAGGTGATGCGCGGAAACTCCTCTTTACACAGATGAATTATCTATGTGCTGGCTGAACTGACAGATCGTACCAGGCGCATAATTACATCGTCCAATTGCTCAAGGCTTTTATATGAAATACGCAATTGGCCCGCTTCGCCTTTTGAAGCAATGTCGACTTTCAATCCAATCGCCGAAGATACTTCATGCTCTAGTGCGATGGTATTTGGATCTTTTTCCACCCGCTTTTTCTTCGGCCGAATCTTACCCGCCTTTTCGCGCACAAGATTTTCTGCTTCCCGAACATTTAATCCAAGTTCCAAAATTTGGCGCGCGATTTCATTTGGATCTTCTGCGGTAATCAATGCCCGGGCGTGACCAGACGTCAACTCTCCCGCGCTCAGCTTTGCCTGAATACTTTCTGGCAGTTTCAACAGGCGTAACATATTGGCGATGTGGCTGCGGCTTTTGCCGAGTGATTCAGCCATACGCTCCTGAGTATACTCAAATCTATTCATAAGCTGGCGATAGCCTTGAGCTTCTTCAATTGGGTCAAGATCGGCCCGTTGAATATTTTCAATCAGAGCAATCTCAAAGGCTTCGTTGTCAGAGAATTCACGGATAATCACTGGCACATCGTGCAACCCGGCTTTTTGTGCCGCCCGCCAGCGTCGTTCACCGGCTACAATTTCATATTGCTTTTCGCCACCATCATTAACCGACCGAACAATGATCGGTTGTAACAAACCCTTTTCGCCGATGGATTTTGTTAGATCCTGCAATTCTGCTTCTGCAAAAGATTTACGCGGATTGTTTGGATTTCGACACAGAAATTCAATTGGCAAATGCCGCGAGGTCTTGGCATCAAGAACCACATTTTCCTCGGCATAATCGTCACCGATCAAAGCGGCCAATCCGCGCCCAAGACGTTTTTGTTTCGTCATGATTTTCTGCCTTCAATTAACCGCCAGATCAAAACCTAGCGGATACAAAATTCGTTTCGTAGGAGTCACGACTTATATAAACCGTGAACTATGCTGCCCGTAACTGCCGTTCGCGCCGGATCATTTCGGAAGCGAGTCGAATGTAAGCCAGACTACCGGCGCATTTGCGGTCATATAGCAATACCGGCTTGCCATGTGATGGCGCTTCGGAAACCCTGACGTTTCTTGGGATAACTGTTTCATAAACCTTATCGCCCAGAACCGACCTGACATCTTGGGCAACCTGCTTTGATAAACTGTTGCGGTTATCAAACATGGTCAGCACAATACCTTGAACTGTCAGACGCGGATTCAATGTAGAACGCATTTGATCAACAGTTTTAAGCAGCTGACTTAAGCCCTCCAATGCGAAGAACTCACATTGTAGCGGTACAAGAATAGCATCAGCGGCAGCCATGGCATTCATGGTGAGCAAATTAAGCGATGGTGGGCAGTCGAGCAGTATATAGGAATAGTTCCGGTGCCGATTCGAATTGGTGCGGTAAAATTTGGCAATCGCGTCTTTCATCCGGTAGGCACGCCGTTCAAGATTTGCCAGTTCCAGTTCGGCACCCAACAAATCCATGGTCGCAGGCGCGCAATGCAAGCCTGGAATTGCAGATTCCTGAACGACATCTGCCAAAGAGGCCTCACCCATCAACACATGAAAGGTGGACAAGGTATTTTCGTCGTGTTCAATGCCCAATCCGGTGCTGGCATTGCCTTGCGGATCCACATCAATCACCAATACCGTCTCACCAACTGCCGCTAGAGCAGTGCCAAGATTGATTGCCGTGGTGGTTTTGCCTACCCCACCTTTTTGGTTTGCCACAACCAGGATACGCGGTGTTGTAGTTTTGGTGGTGTGGTTCATTTTATGACTTTGCCTGCAGGTTTTTAACAACAATTACTGCACCGCCTGTTTTTTCCGGCGATGGTGTTGTTTTCGCGTCCATATTCCAACATTTAGTGGCTTCGGTCAATTCCCTGTCCACATGTTGTCCTTTCATAAACACACCTATGGACCCATTTTCCATCCAGGGCGCGGCAAAACCAAGCAATTTATCAAGTGGTGCCAGTGCGCGAGACGTAACAATATCTGGTTTAGGCCGTAACGCTTCCGAATCGATATTCTCGATGCGGCACGTATGTATTTCTGCATTAATTTCGGTAATTCGCACAGCTTCACGCAAAAAGGCTGCTTTCTTATGGTTGCTCTCAACCAAATGGACAAATGCACCCATTGATATCGCAATGGGAATGCCCGGAAACCCTGCTCCAGTACCAAGATCAATGATTGTTGGTTTCTCAATGTCGCAATTATCACTGATAATTGGTCCAATTTGCAGGCTGTCAGCGATATGGCGCTGCCATACATCGCCAACCGTTGCTGGCCCGATAAGATTTATCCGGGCTTGCCAACGCAATAACAAAGCAGCGTACTCTTCAAGCTTGGCCATTGATTCACGTGAAACATTGTATTTTCGCGCGAGACTAGCCGCTTCGGAGCCCATTCTAAGCTGCACCCTTTGTCGCTATGCCAGAATTACCCCGGCGAACCCAATTCAACAGCAATGTCAATGCAGCAGGTGTCATGCCATCAATTCGTGCTGCCTGGCCCAAAGTTACCGGTTTATGGGTGTTTAGCTTATGGCGGACTTCATTCGACAGTCCACGCACCTGCACATAATCAAGATCAGCAGGTAGTTCCAGGTTTTCATCACGCCTGAAAGCATCGATGTCTGCTTGCTGGCGGTCAAGATATCCAGAATACAGGGCATCGATTTCAAGTTGTTCAGCCACATCTGGCCGGATATCAGACAATTCAGGCCAGATTGCACACAAATCGGTAAGCGAAACATCCGGATATGCCAGAAATTCCTGTGCGGAACGGCGCACACCGTCGAGATTTACATTCAAACCATGACGTACCGCTTCGTTCGGAGTCATGTTCAAACGCGCCATTGTTTCACGTGAAACATTGAGTTCACGGGCTTTTTTCTGGTAAGATTTCCAACGTAAATCGCCGACAATCCCCCAATTTCTGCCCTTTTCCGTCAATCTCTGGTCCGCGTTGTCCGCCCGCAAAGTCAGGCGGTACTCCGCGCGAGAAGTAAACATTCTATAGGGTTCTGACACACCACGGGTCACAAGATCATCGATCATTACACCGATATAGGCATCCGCGCGATTCAGCTGGACCATGTGTGCGTCTTGGGTTTTCCTGGCTGCGTTCAGCCCGGCCATAAGGCCCTGGGCCGCTGCCTCTTCATAACCCGTCGTGCCGTTGATTTGTCCGGCCAAAAAGAGGTTTGGTAATTTTTTGCATTCAAGGCTCGGGAAAAGCTCCCGGGGATCAATATAGTCATATTCAATAGCGTATCCTGGTTGCAGGATAACCGCATTTTCCAATCCAGCAATTGAACGGACATACTCAATCTGGACATCTTCTGGCAAAGACGTAGAAATCCCATTGGGATAGATTGTGTGATCATCCAACCCTTCCGGCTCCAAAAACACCTGATGGGCGTCACGGCTGGCAAATTTAACGACTTTATCTTCAATAGACGGGCAATAACGGGGTCCAACTCCGTCAATCTGGCCCGAATACATGGCCGATTTTTCAAGATTCTCGGAAATTATCTGATGGGTTTTTGCGTTCGTCGCCGTCAGATAGCAACTTACCTGGGGGACCTCGATTTCATCGGTCATAAATGAGAAAGGCACAGGTGGCCTATCACCCTTTTGTTCTTTCAAACTTGCCCAATCAATCGTTCGCCCATCAAGGCGAGGTGGGGTTCCGGTTTTTAACCGGCCCATGCGCAATCCAGCCCCATAGAGCCGTTCAGACAGGCCAACAGCTGGAGCATCCCCAACCCTTCCAGCAGGAATGCGTTTGTCGCCAATATGGATCAGACCTTTAAGGAAAGTGCCGGTGGTTAAAACAATCGCTGCTGCATTGAATACACGGCCATCTTCCAATTCAATCCCACATATACCGCCACCCTCTTTGGCCATCGTTAGATCACATACAGCACCTTCTTCTATCGCTAACCCAGGGATTGCCTGGACTTCACGCTGCATTGTCTGACGGTAAAGCTTACGGTCTGCTTGCGCACGGGGACCACGAACTGCCGGGCCCTTGCGTTGATTGAGCATACGAAACTGAATACCCGCCTGGTCAGCCACCCGGCCCATCAAGCCATCAAGAGCATCGACCTCTCGCACCAGGTGGCCCTTGCCAAGCCCACCGATCGCAGGATTACAGGACATTTCGCCAATCGTGCTGAATTTATGCGTCACAAGCAAAGTATCAGCACCGGCGCGTGCTGAAGACGCCGCAGCTTCGCAGCCTGCGTGTCCACCGCCCACAACTATGACATCATATTTATTCATGGCACTCATCACACCCAATCGTCTTCCGGCTATTTAGGGGTATCGCACCAAAAGGTCAAAGGAATGGAACGCAATTCCTAAATGTTTCACGTGAAACATTCCCTAAATCGGGTCATTTACCGACGCAAAAGCTGGAAAAAATGGTGTCCAGAAGATCTTCAACGTCAATCCGACCTGTGATCCGACCAAGCATACGCGCCGCCAAACGCACATTTTCAGCGACAAGCTCGCTTTCATAGGCACCTGATTGTAGCCCATTCAAACCAGCAGCAAGATATTTTCGGCACTGTTCCATTGCTTCGCGGTGACGCCGCCGGGTGATCAGCGCAGATTCGACGCCATCCAGGCTGTTCTGCGCTTTTTCAGTGAGTTCATCCAAAAGTTCACGCAAACCGCTGCCATCTTTCGCAGAAACCGCAAGAACACTTTGGCTTTGAGGGCCGCTAATTGACCGCGTTTCCGCTAAATCGGCCTTATTCAGCACCCATAACGCATCCGAATCGAATTTATTCAGTGATTCCGGGGGCCATATACCGCGATCATCGGCAAGCCAAATC
>CAJQND010000137.1 GCA_905479595.1 uncultured Hyphomicrobiales bacterium | reverse complement strand
TTCCGCGCTGATAACCAAATATCTTGCAGCAGTGGACGAAGCCGACCGGCCGGTGAAAGATAATTGCCGCATTGTGCTGTCGGGCATGTTTTGTGAACAACCACCGCTCAACCTCATCAAATCTATCGAACTGTCGGGATGTTATGTGGTTGACGATGACTTGCTGCTTGTCACCCGCTGGCTCACGAAAGATGTGCCGGTTAAAGGTGACCCCCTGCACAATCTCGCTGATGCGTTCCTGCATTATTCAATCTCAACGGCAGCGAAATACGAACCAAACCAGGAAGAGAAGGGCAAATTCCTGGTCAAAGCGGTGGAACGCTCTGGCGCGGAAGGGGTGATTTTCGCCTCAGCCAGCTTCTGCGACCCCGCGCTGCTTGACCGACCCATGCTGCAGCATGTGCTGGAAGACGCCAGCATTCCCTACATCGCGTTCAAATACGCAGAAAATTCCGGCCAGATGCAGCCCATTCGCGAACAAGCGGGCACCTTTGCCGATTCGATCAAACTTTGGAGTGGAGCATGAGAGTTACAACCAGTAAATCCACAGCCCCCGAGGTTGCTAAAGACGCCTCGATGCTGAAACAAAAAGAGATGATGGCCGCGCATTATGACCGCCTCTCCAATGCCAACGAGAACGGCCAGAAGGTCGCGTCGACATTCGTGCCGGGCAATCTCAACGAACTGATCATGTGCTTTGATCTGGTCAACAACCTGCCCGAGGTCAATGCCATACAAAGCGGGCTGCGCCGCCAGTCTGGTGCCTATGTGATGGAGGCCGAGCGCAATGGCCACTCAGAAGATGTCTGTACATATGTGAAATCTGACCTCGGCATGATGGCCAAGGGCAATATCGGTCCCAATGGCAAACGCCTGCCAGACCCTGATGTGTTGCTGTTGTCCTATACCGGATGTTTCACCTTCATGAAGTGGTTTGAGCTGCTGCGCGAGCAGTACAAATGCGAAACCATCATGATGCAGACGCCTTATATGGCCGACGGCAAAATCACCAAAAACATGATCGAATATATGGTCAAGCAGCTCAAGGAAGACGTGATCCCCAAGCTGGAAAAGGTTTCAGGCGTAAAATTCGACATCGACCGGTTGCGCGAATACTTGCGCAATTCCGCCAAGGCGGAAGACGATCTGGTCTACGTGCTGCAGGCCGCCAAGAACAAACCCTCGCCAATCGACGCCTATTTCGGCGGCATCTATTATATCGGACCGATTTTCGGGGCCTTTCGCGGCACCAAGGATGCAGTGGATTATTACCGCTTCCTGCGCCAGGAAGTGGAAGCGCGCGTCGCTGCGGGCCTTGGCCCGGTCACGCCAGAAGGCGAAATGGGCGAAGAAAAATACCGCCTGGTGGTGGAAGGTCCCCCCAATTACACAAACTTCCGTCAGTTCTGGAAAATGTTTTATGACGAAGGCGCAGTCGTGGTGGCATCAAGTTACACAAAGGTTGGCGGCACGTATGATTTCGGCTTCCGCCACGACCCCGACCGGCCCCTTGAAACGCTGGCCGAGTATTGCCTTGGTGTTTACACCAATCGCTCTCTTCCCATGCGGGTCGATATGCTTGCCAACTATGTGGAAGAATATCAGGCAGACGGATTGCTGATCAATTCGATCAAAAGCTGCAACAGCTTTTCCGCCGGACAACTTCTCATCATGCGCGAAGTTGAAAAACGCACCGGCAAACCGGCAGCGTTTGTGGAAACTGATCTGGTCGATCCGCGCTACTTCTCAGCAGCCAATGTGAAAAACCGGCTGGAAAGCTATTTCCAGATGGTTGATCAAAAACGCAGCTCCGGTACTTCGGGAGTGGCAGCATGAGAACCTTTATCGGCATTGATCTCGGCTCGACCACCACCAAGGCGCTACTGCTTGACGAAAACCAGGATGTGCTGGGGCGCGGCATTACCAATTCACGCTCCAATTACGACACGGCCTGCCGGGTGGCGAGCCAGGAAGCGCGCATTGATGCACGCTTCACCCTGTTCCGCCGCGAGTTGGAGGCGACCGATGGCTTGAACGAAAAAACCAATGCGTTTCTCGCCGCTCTGGAGCGTTACTTCCGTCTTGAGCAGTTTCTCGAACAGCTTGATGATCTGGAATCCGTCTGCATCAGTCAGGTGGAAGGCGAACGCTTTGCGAAAATCGAGACCGGGGTTAAACAGGCGCTTGGTGAAGTTTTCGCGCGGCTGCGCGATGAGGCGCAAGACATGTTCGGCCCGGACGCCACACGCAAATCCGATTTCTTCCGCGATATTGCAGGTTCGCGCTATCTGAGCATTGCCGAGGAAGTGGCGCGCGATGCCGATCTTGCCTACGACTTATTGCTCAATGTGTATGATAAATCCATCATCACCGTTGAGAACCGCCCGCCGTCCGGCGGCATGAGCGCAAAGTTCCGTAATGCGCTGGAACGCATTCAGGCTGAAAACCCTGATTTTGCCGGGGCTTTTCTTTCTCATATCGAGCGCGCGCTCGATGTTGAACTGGAGGAAACCTACCTGGTTGGCACTGGTTATGGCCGGGTCACCCTGCCATTCTCCAAGGAACATATTCGCTCTGAAATTCTCTGCCACGGGCTTGGCGCACATATGATGTTTCCAAAAACCCGCACGGTTTTGGATATTGGCGGCCAGGACACCAAAGGTATTCAGGTGGACCCGAAAGGTATTGTCGAAAACTTCCAGATGAATGACCGCTGCGCAGCTGGATGCGGGCGCTATCTCGGTTACATCGCAGATGAAATGAATATGGGCCTGCACGAACTTGGGCCCCTGGCCATGAGTTCAGATAAACCTGCACGCATCAACTCAACCTGCACGGTGTTTGCTGGAGCGGAGCTGCGCGACCGGCTGGCGCTGGGAGAAAAGCGTGAAGATATCCTGGCTGGATTGCACCGGGCGATCATCCTGCGCGCCATGTCAATTATTTCGCGTTCTGGCGGCATTGCCGATGAATTCACATTTACCGGCGGGGTGGCGAAAAACGAAGCTGCCGTGCGCGAACTGAAAAAACTGGTCAAAGAGAACTATGGCGATGTGACCATAAATATTGATCCAGACTCTATTTACACCGGTGCGCTTGGTGGTGCGGAATTTGCCCGCCGCGCGGTCGATGTTGAAGGTGAAGGAGTGGCCGCATGACCATTGCAGCAGGCATTGATGTAGGAACCGGCGTTGTCAAAGCCGCCATTTTCAGAGCTGATAACGGCAAGGAAGAATGGCTGTCGCGATCTATCTTGCGTATCCGCCAGCGCGACCCGATGCAATTGGCGGCTGAAGGTTATGATCAGGCGCTGGAAGATGTGGGCCTTACCCGCGAAGATGTGGATTATGTGGCAACCACCGGGGAAGGCGAGGCCATTCCTTTCCACACCGGACACTTTTATTCCATGACCACCCATGCCCGTGGCGCGATCTATTTGAGCCCAAAAGCCACCGCCACCCTGGACTGCGGCGCATTACATGGACGCGCAATTCTCAACGATGAGCGCGGCAAGGTCATCAACTACAAGATGACCAGCCAATGCGCATCCGGGTCCGGCCAGTTTCTAGAAAATATTGCCCGCTATCTCGGCATTGCCCAGGAAGATATCGGCACATTGTCTCTGGATGCGGACGACCCGGAAGTGGTCTCAAGCATCTGCGCAGTGCTGGCGGAAACCGACGTAATCAACATGGTTTCGCGCGGCATCTCCACGCCGAACATTGTTAAAGGCATTCACCTTTCCATGGCCAGCCGGTTGGCGCGCCTGCTCAAGTCCATCGGCCTGAAAGACGGCACGGTGATGGTCACCGGCGGGCTCGCCATCGACAAAGGTTTGTTGGCGGCTCTCGAGGAGGAACTGGCAAAAATGAAAGGCCTGGAAGTGGTGGTGACAAGCCACGAGGACGCAATTTATGCCGGCGCCATTGGGGCCGCCCTGTGGGGTGCATTCCGCCACAACAAACTTGCGAAACTTGGCGCACTGGATATGGCGTCATAATCTATTGAGAGGAAATTAATCATGGCACTGATGATTGTTGACCCCTGCACTGCATGTGATGCATGCGAGCCGGTTTGCCCGAACGAGGCGATCAAGGTGGGTGACCCATTCTACATTATCGACCCGATGAAATGCACTGAATGCATTGGCGCGGAAGATGAACCACAATGCAAACTGGTGTGCCCGGAAGCCTGCATTGTGGACAATCCAGACTGGGAAGAATCCGAAGACGAGCTTCTCGAAAAATTCAACCAGTTGAACGGTTAAGACAGATGGATTTTTCCTGCCGGGTGAACCAGTTGCTGCACGAAGAGCATATGTCCACCATCGAAATGCTCAATGGGCTTGAGAGCGTTCTGGCCTCCGCGGGACGGGGTGCGCCGGATGTGAATACGCAACCAACCCGCAACGCATTGCAGACAGCGATTTCTTTGATCAACCGGGAAGTCGGCAGTCATTTTTCATTCGAGGAAGAAGAGCTGTTTCCCCGCCTGGCGGAGTATGGCGATGCGGAAATTGGTGAGCATTTGACGCAAGAACATCGCGCCATCCTGCCCAATGCCCAGACAGTTTCAAAACTGGCGGAAGATGCTCTGACAACTGGCTTTAACGATGATACCTGGAAAAAATTCCGAGGCGAGGCCGGTGAATTGATCGAACGCATGCTGTCGCACATTCAAAAGGAAGAAATGGCTTTGTTGCCGGTGCTCGAAGATGTGCTGGATGCAGAAGCTGACTTCGCCCTGTCAGAAGCCCATGCCAATCAATAGGGTCTAGCCCCAAGGTAAGGATTACGACCATGACCGCCAAAACGGAAATCACTCCACTGACACCAGACGATCTCGATGTTGTAATCGCCATCGATAAAAAACTCTCCGGTAGCGCCCGGCGCGGGTTTTTCGAAAAACGCCTGGCAGCCACCCTGCAAGATCCCGGTGACTACGTTTATGTGGGCCTGCGCCACGATGGCCAGCTCGCCGGTTTTGCTCTGGCGCGGTTGCTTCATGGCGAGTTCGGGCAAGATGATGTTTCCGCTGCACTTGATGCATTTGGCGTTGATCCTGACCATCAGCATAAAGGTGCCGGCCATGAATTGATGAACGGGCTTGAGGCCGTGCTGGCCCACAAAGGGGTGAGCCGCTTGGGCGCTGAAGTGGACTGGGCTGATAGCGCGCTCCTGTCGTTTTTCGGCAATACCGGATTTGCACTGGCCCCACGCAGCGTGCTGGCCCGCACTACGTCGCATTAAGGAGAATACAATGTCTTCACGCCCACCCCTGAACATTCCTGAACGCGTCGGCGATCCAGCTGAAGTGGATTACAGTTCGGCTGACAGCGATGATTTCGATGCCTTGTCGCGTGATCTGGTAGATGTGCGCTCCTTGCAGGAGAGCGATCTCGCAGCACTGATCAAGATCGATGCCAAAGCCATGGGGCGCAAGCGCGAAGCCTATTACAAGCGCCGGCTTTATGAAGCCATGCACCAGTCTGGTGTGCGCGTTTCACTGGTTGCTGAAATGGAGGGCTGGCCCGTTGGCTTCATCATGGCACGGGTGGATTTCGGCGAGTTCGGAGCAACCCAGCCCGAAGCGGTGATCGATACACTGGGAGTAGATGCAGATTATCGCGGCCAGGGCATTGGCCAGGCGCTGATGTCGCAATTACTTGCCAATCTTGCAACCTTGCGGGTAGACCGCGTGCGCACCCAGCTTGGATGGAACGAATTCGGCCTGATGGCCTATCTTGAAGATGCAGGCTTCATGCCCGCACAACGGGTGGTGCTGGAAAAACAGATTTCTAGAGCGTTTCCGTGCAACTTAGAAT
>CAJQND010000136.1 GCA_905479595.1 uncultured Hyphomicrobiales bacterium | reverse complement strand
TAAACGTGGCCTTGAGGATGTTCAGTTGCTCGATCTGTTCGACACTGACGATCCCGACACCGAAATCTGAAACAGCAATAATCTCTTCAAACAATTCTTCTCTTCGGGGTTCACTGAGTTTTTTCGAATCATTTAATCCAGCCGGAATATTACCCGGCACAAAGATCACCGCGGCGGCAACGACCGGGCCAGCCCATGGCCCGCGCCCCGCCTCATCCACACCTGCAACGCGCTCATGGCCCTGTGCTTGCAAGGCTGTTTCCATAGAATAATCAGGTTGTCGCGAATCGGATTTGACCATACTGCGATTTTGCAGACTGCTTACAACAGATTCAACTGCTCACCTGGCTGGGGCGGGCGCGAAAACAGTTCAGTAGTGAGCCGCACCCGGTTTTCATTGATCCCAAGTCGCTTGGCAGCAATTTCAAACCGCCGCCCCACCGACCAGGCATAAGGTCCTGTGCCCGTCATGCGCTGCCCCCAGTTTGCGTCATAGTCTTTGCCGCCACGCACGGATTTGAGAAGGGAAATGACCCTTGCTGCAGCATCGGGAAAAGCATCATCCAGCCATTCGCGGAAAAGCTCGCGAAGCTCAAGCGGCAACCTGAGCATGACATAGCCTGCTTCGCGTGTACCGGTTACCGATACGGCTTTCAAAATCGCTTCAATCTCAGCGTCATTGATGGCGGGCACAATGGGAGCGACCATAACGCTGGTGGGCACGCCGGATGCTGAGAGCACCTCAAGCGCCTGCAGCCGTTTGCTTGGAATTGATGCACGCGGTTCCATTTTACGGGCAATTTCAGGGTCAAGCGTGGTTACCGACACCGCTACCTTTACAAGACCTTTTTCCGCCATAGGCTGGAGAATATCCAAATCTCTCAAAACCAGCGCTGATTTCGTGACGATGCCCACCGGATGGTTGAATTCTTGCAGGACTTCCAGAAGTTGACGGGTAATGCGGTAACGCCGCTCCACTGGCTGATAGGCGTCCGTATTGGCTCCCAGCACGATAGTCTTGGGCACATATCCAGGCTCGAGCAACTCTTTGCGCAATAATTCAGGCGCATTTGGCTTCACAAACAACTTGCTTTCAAAATCAAGTCCTGGCGACAGCCCGGCAAACGCGTGGGTAGGCCGGGCATAGCAATAAGAACAGCCATGCTCGCAACCACGATAGGGGTTTATCGATTGGTCAAACCCGAGATCGGGTGATTTGTTGGTGGTGATGATCCGCTTGGCGCGTTCCATCATCACTTCGGTTTTAAGATTGGGAAGATCATTCAGCGTCTGCCAGCCATCATCAAACAACAGCCGCCGGTTTTTTTCATAGCGGCCAGAACCGTTTGAACGCGCACCGCGCCCACGTAGCATTTCAGGCAGAGCGGTCGTTTCCGGCAGGCCATGATGGCGTTTAAATTCGTGAACTGTAACCATCTTCAGATCATACATGAAAAACAGAACAAAACAAGAACAATTGAATATTTTTGCAGTTTTAAAACATGTTTTGCCACCGCCTCGCTTTGCGCTATTGTCGCGAATATGTTGACAATAATTATTCCGACCCTGAATTCGGCAAAACTTTTAAATCCAACTCTCACGGCACTTGTACCCGGGATCGTAAACGGGCTTGTTGGCCAGCTGGTGGTTTCTGATGGCGGTTCGACGGATAGAACCCTCACCATTGCCGGAAAAGCAGGCGCCAACATCCTCTCTGGTACACCCAGCCGCGGCACACAACTGGCTGCAGGCGGGCGCGAGGCAACGGGCGACTGGCTGTTGTTTCTGCATGCCGACACAGCCTTGGAAGCAGGTTGGGAGCAGGAAGTCCGAGGGTTTATCGAAGACAGCGCAGGAAACGAGAGCACCGCCGCCAGCTTTCGTTTCCAGTTGAACGACAAGGCAATTGCCGCGCGTTGGCTGGAGCGCATTGTGGCTGCCCGGTGTCGTATGTTTGGGTTGCCATACGGTGACCAGGGCTTGCTCATTTCGCGTGAATTCTACAACTCAATCGGCGGATTTCACGAAATCCCATTGATGGAGGATGTGGATCTGGTGCGCCGTATCGGCCGCGATAATCTGCATTTTTTTCAACACGCCGCGATAACTGACGCCCGGCGCTACAAGCGCGGCGGTTACCTCGCCCGCATCGCGCGCAATACAGCGTGCCTGACCATGTGGTTCGCCGGGGTCAAACCGGAGCGCATTGCGGGCTTTTACAAATGAATCATCTGGTCATTATGGCCAAGAAACCTGAGGCAGGCCGGGTAAAGACCAGGCTGGCGCGCCAGATCGGCACGGCGGAAGCGCTGCGTGGATATCGTGCAATTCTGGCGGCAACATTGAGACAGCTTGGCTCCGACCCAAGATGGCGCACCTGGCTGGCAGTTTCACCCGACGCTTCTGCTACTTCACCGGTTTGGCCAGCCAACATTGACATCTTTGCCCAAGGCAATGGTGGCCTTGGTGAGCGTATGCAAAGAATTTTTGATACCCTGCCTGGAGGGCCGGTAATGATTGTCGGGTCCGATATTCCAGGCATCCACGCGGATGAAATAGCGCGCGGGTTTAAATTACTAGGCAAAAACGATGCCGCCATCGGGCCTGCACCCGATGGCGGTTTTTGGCTTATTGGCCTTAAGCGTTTTCCCCGTATCGTGAAGCCATTTCACAATGTGCGGTGGTCAAGCACCCATGCCCGTCGCGATACCCTGCAAAACCTTGAAGGCCTTCATGTGGGGGAACTCGCAACGCGCCGGGATATTGATACTTCAGAAGATTACCGCGACTGGCTCGCCGGGCAACTCACCTGAACTACAGGTTCATCTGATACGTTACAGGCACCCAACGAAAGCCAAGGTCTTTTTTCTCAACAAAACCGACAGCCGGGAACGGCATATGATAGCCAGCAACCGGGATTTTCTCAGCTGATGCCATATCCAGAATAGCCTTGCGGGTCTGCCCTGCCGCTTCCTTATCCATGTCGAATTTTACGTGCCAGTCGGGCCGTTGCATTGAGGCCACATAATGGTTGCAGGCATCCGCAAACAGCATGAAGCGCTTGCCATCACTTTCAATATGCCACGCCATATGGCCAGGGGTATGGCCAAATGCCTTTACCGCACGAATGCCGCTGGCAGCCTCGCCTTCTGGCTTCACAAAGCTCATCTTTTCAGCCAAAGGCACAACGTTTGAATGCACAAGCGCCACACGTTTGGCCATTTCGCCTTCCAGATGCTTCTTGTCAGACCAGAAATTGTACTCAGTCTCACCAGTTACATACCTCGCGTTTGGAAAGGCGGGGTTGCCATCTTCCATTAAGCCGCCGATATGGTCAGGGTGCATGTGGGTGATGACAACCACATCAATCTGATCAGCGCTGAAGCCCGCCCCTTTGAGCGCACTTAACAGATTGCCCGCCTTGGGACGTCGGCGCGCGCCGTTGCCTGAATCAAACAGCACAACTTCCTTGCCCGTATTGACGATCACCGGCGTAAACCCGATTTCCATCTTGTCTCCGGGCAGCATGTTGGCCGCCATGAGAGCCGCCACATCTTCAGGTTTTTGGTCTTGGCCAAAAATTTTACTAACCGTGGGTACCGGAACTGCTCCATCGGCAATGGTGGTGATTTCAAACCCACCCAGCTTAAAGCGGAAATGCGATGGGTTGGATGCGCCGAGCATCGGAGCGCCAGCGTGCGCAGGCGAAACAATGGACTGGCCAGACAAAGCAAAAGCCGCTGTGGCCCCTGCTGCACCCATTAAAGTGCGGCGTGTAATTAGTGATGGTTGATCGGAGATAAAACGTGCCTCCCGTTGTGTGCTATGTATACGTTCACCCTGTACGGGTGATCATGGCAAACGGATGACATACTGGTGAACTAACGTGAATTT
>CAJQND010000135.1 GCA_905479595.1 uncultured Hyphomicrobiales bacterium | reverse complement strand
ACCGATTATCAACGAGGCATTCACGCCACTGAAGTCTGTTGCCGCAAAATCGCGCGCCATTGTTGAAGGATTTGCCAAGTCAGGGGGAGTGGGCGTTATCGCAATTGACGGTGAAATGATTGACCGCCCTCACCTGGTGCGTGCAAAGAAAATCCTCGACCGGGTTGAAGCCTTCGGCGAAAAAGATGATCCTAAACCACCAACCCGGCGCAAGCCTGCGGCTAAACGCAAACCAACCACAAAACGCAAACCCGCGACAACAACGCGCAAACGGACTTAACGCGAATTTATTCCGCGAAGCTGTCCGCTGTAAGATCCGGGCGCGTCATTGAGAAAAGTGTGTCGCTGGTTACCACGGAATATTCATGGTAGCCGCCGCGGGCAATAGGCATTGCCTTGGCGGTATCAAACAGCCCCTCATCAGTGATAAATTCTTCATTGATGTGGATGCCCACAACCTTTCCAATCACAATGGAATACTCATGTTCCTCACCGTCAAAGCCATCCAGGGCTACGGTGCGAAAATGAGTGCATTCGAAAGCAGCCGGGCTATCTGCGACCCGAGGTGGTTTCACCAAGGTAGATGGCGCAGGCGTAAGTCCTGCAAGCTTCATTTCATCGACGTCCGCGTCCACCGATGCTGAAGTGGTGTTCATCTGTTCGCGCAAATTCCATGTGGCCAGATTGCAGACAAATTCACCGGTTGCTTCAATGTTCGCGAGACTGTCCTTCACCCCACCCGAACCAAAACAAACATAGTGTGGATTGGTCGCCATGCCGTTGAAAAAACTGTAGGGCGCGAGATTGACATTTCCATCAGCGCTCAGGGACGATATCCAGCCAATCGGGCGCGGCGCGATTAACGCCTTAAACGGATCGTGGGCAAGCCCATGATTATTCTTCACTGCATCATAAAACATGAGGTGCTCCAGCCTAAATATTAGTTTTTGAGAGATTGTAGATGATTTGGCAAATCAGCAGCGCTCGCGAGCACAACATCTGCCAAATGATGAATATCGTCATGACCGCTATTTCCAGAAAGCACGGCGACCGCATAGCAATTTCCCGCATTGCGCGCCATTTCCATATCATGGCTGTTGTCACCCACAACCATCACATTTTCCACTGCAAGCCCGGTCTGTGCACAAAACGCATGCACCATATCGCCCGCAGGTTTGGGGTTTTCTACTCCGTCAAATCCGACAATGAAATCGAGTTGGTCTGCCACCTCAAGCTGGTGCATCTGCATTTCCGCTGACCTTGTACCGTCATTGGTAGCAATACCAACCAGAAGCCCCGCCTCCTTAAGCTGCGCAAACAACGGTTGAAGCGGCATTAGTTCGGAAGCGAACTTCAAACCCTTCTCGGTACACAATGTATCTGCTTCCACAATGCGTCTTTCGCGCGCCTCACCGGTTAGCTCTGGCCACCAAATATCAACCATTTGGTCCGGCGTGCCCGCCGCCAGCATTGATCCAGCTGCAAAATTGTGAACGTCCGGCTGATAACCGCCCGCAACGAGCGCCGCAGCGATCCTGTCTTCATCGCCGTCAAAAAACTCACCAAGGACCTCGCGGTAAACCGGATACCACGTCGCCATGACATCCAGAAGGGTTCCGTCTTTGTCGAACAACACACCCTTAATATCGGTCATTTCGCAGTCCAATGTGAGGTGAGTGCCGCAGCGTTCGGGCGTACCCGTTCGCTAAGGTCAGCGGTGGTCGAAGATAGATAAATAAAACCTGCCATACGCTCATCAGCTCCAAGCCCAAGAGCCTTGTTAATTTCATCATCATACGCGTACCACTCTGTCAGCCATTGTGCGGCATAGCCCATGGCTGTCGCGGCAACAAGCAGGTTCTGGCACGCTGCGCCTGCGGAAAGTTGTTGCTCCCATAGCGGGATTTTATGAGGCGTCGTAACCGAGGAAACGACACCGATTACCGTTTCAGCTCGCTCAAAACGCCTGGCTTCAAGAGCTTCCTGCCCAGGACTAAGCTGCGGGTTCAGTTCCTTTTGGCGCGCCGCAAGCAGTTTTCCGAATTCACTACGTGCGTTTTCGCGAAAAACAATGAACCGCCACGGCGCTAATTTGCCATGGTCTGGCACCCGCGTGGCGATTTCCAGCACCTGCTCGACTTCACTTTCCGAAGGCCCGGGTCCACTCATTGCATTGGCAACGACCGAACGCCGCGTGTTCAAAAGCGCAAGCGTGTCCGTCAGATCATTGAATTTTGCCATGTTTCATCCCGCCCCAGCTCAATTGCGAGAATCCTTGTAGAGCAAAACCTACGCAGAATGAAGCAAATGCCGAGCTGGCTACTCGGTTTTCAACGCAGCACCAGTAAGTTTGTCCAATGCGCCGGTGATTTTAGCGAAAACCTCATCTCGGCCTTCAATTGCATAACGGGCTTTCAGCGCGTCTGGTTTGGTGTATCCCAGCCAAACTGCACCTGAGGCATCTTGCCAGGCCAGCGCTTTGAGCGGCAAATCGAGGCCGATGCGCTGGTCAGCGCTCATAAGCGGAGTGCCGAGCTTTGGATTGCCAAACACCAAAACCTGTGTTGGTCGAAGTTGCTGATCAACTTTAACCGCGCCGGCCGCGTGATCAATCCGCGCAAAAACTGTAATCCCCTTGCTTTCCAGCACGGCCGTCAATTTGTCTAGCGTCATGCCCACAGAATGAGGGCTTTTCTTTACAACCAAGTCGTCGTTTGCAAATCCGGGTGCAACCATTACCAGCAGTGCTGCCAGGGCCATCAACATTGAACGCATTATCTTCACTCCTAAATCAAAAAACTTCCACTCAAGAGGTAACATTTGCTGTGGCCAGACAACATTGCTTGTTGGTCAAAACTCCGTGTTCAAATATTACACATATTAAATACCTAATTTGGTGGGGCACCTGCATATTAACCATCAGTTAATGATTACCTTGCGGTTAACCTCATCATACGGTTTGACTGTATTCAACGCTGGGGAGCGGGGGCGCTGACCGGAGATAACCGGAGAAATCACGATAGTGTACTCGATACTAAACAGCACACTAAACAGCACTAGGGCCATTGTGGGAGTACTCCTCGCAATGGCCCTCACCATTTCACAAGCATCTGCCAAGACCTATGCGCCAGAGCTTGCCAGCACAGACAAATCCACGCCACATGTTTCCCTACCAGCTGCAATTGACGCTGTGCCCGAATTCACCATCAATCATCACCGGGACAGTGCACGCACGGGTCTCAATTTAGCTGCCAGAATGTCAGCAGATAGCGGCACAATCGACCGCCCTATTCACTGGACCATTTTCAAGTTGCAGGGCGATGGACGCGGCCAATGGGAACAACGTGAAGACGTGTCCTTGCCTACGCCACGCTTCGATCTAGAACCAGGAAAGTATGTCGTTCAGGTAAAATACGGTCATGTCCGCACCGCACGGCGCATTGAAATCCGTGACGGCATGGTGACCAAGATGACGGTAAACCTCAACATTGGCGGCTTGCGGATGATTTCCCGGCTTACCGCCACTCCTGAGGTTTCAGCGAAAGCAGAACATCTTGTATATCGTATCAAGCGGCCCGGCGCCGCCCCTGAACTGATCGGTCGTTCTGAACGCCAAGGTGCCGTTTTGCGCTTGGCTGCGGGAACCTACAAAATCATTAGCCGTTTTGCTCCAGGTAACACAGTCAAAGAAGCAACCGCGAGGGTGCGTCCAGGTCACTTATCCGCCGTTGAAATTGATCATTTCGCAGGCGTTGCGACGCTAACCCTTCATCAGCGTAAGAATGCTAGCCCAGTGCGTTGGGTGATTACAGATGATACCGGAACAGTGATTGCAAATACGCAAGAACGTCGCCCGGTTCTGGTCTTGCGTTCAGGCCTTTACACCGCAACTGCAACAGTTGGAGGAATAGGGCTGGTTAAACAATTCAATTTAACGGCAGGTGAAACCATGCAGGTCGAACTCGGCGCGCCGGTTAAGGCAGCGGAATAAACTCTTCCTCATCTCCCGGCACAACGTCAAAACGTCCTGTTCGCCACTCTTCCTTTGCCTGTTCAATGCGTTCTTTTGAACTCGAAACGAAATTCCACCAGATATGGCGTGGCCCATCCATTGGTTCACCACCCAGCACCATCAAACGGGCCGGTGTTATCGCAGTAACGGTCGCGTTCTCGCGTGGATGCAGCACCAGCAAGCGCCCTGCTTCGTGGGTTTCACCGGCAACCTCTATGCTGCCATCAACAATGTAAATACCACGTTCCTCGTGCCCGCCATCCATCGGCAACCGTGCGCCGGGTTGCATTGCGACATCCCCGTAGAAAGTTTCTGAAAAGGTCTCTACCGGCGCAGAACTCCCATATAAATTACCCATCACGACACGCACACTGGTTCCATCATCTTCTATCAGCGGAAGCTTTGCTTTTGTATGGTGTGAAAAACTTGGAGCGGATTCTTCCAAACTTTTAGGCAGTGCCACCCAACTTTGAATACCTGCCATACTGGAAAGCTGATGCCTGTCTTCTGCAGCGCTGCGCTCGGAGTGCACAATGCCGCGCCCGGCTGCCATAAGGTTTATATCGCCAGGGTTGATCTGCATATCGCTACCCAGGCTGTCTTTATGAACCATATGGCCTTCAAACAAATAGGTCACGGTGGCCAAACCAATATGGGGGTGCGGGCGCACATCAATGCCTTGGCCTGAAATGAATTCAGCGGGACCTAAATGGTCAAAGAAAATAAACGGACCGACCATCCGGTGCCCAGAAGCAGGCAGCACCCGGCGCACTTCAAATCCGCCCATATCGCGCGAACGCGGAACAATTATCGTTTTGATCGCATCGACACTTTCTGCGTCACCCGGAATTGGATCATTGCCGTCAAACTTGCTCATATCCACCTACCCTGCCGACATTTGTCATTCCAATCTGGCCCTTAGCGTATATGGTTGCAACAGATAGACGGTAAAAAGTGCCAATCATGGACACCACAATCGCGTTTTTGATATTTGGCGCTGGGCTTGTCGGCGGCGCTATGTCCGCAATTGCTGGAGGCGCATCCTTTATCACGTTTCCAGCGTTATTATTCGCTGGAATTCCACCTCTAATAGCCAACGCCACTAATTTCGTAGGATTAATGCCCGGAAACGTAGCAGCACTGGCAGCCGACCACAGTGAATTGCGGAGGCTTCTGTCTGGCTTACGCGCGCCGGTTATCACCGCCTGTCTTGGCGCAGGCGTGGGGTCTCTTCTACTTCTGGCTGGTGGCAGCGATTTATTTCAGACGCTTGTGCCCTGGTTGATGTTGATTGCAACTATATTGTTTGCTGCGGGGCCCTATGTTCGGCGCAGTTTGGCCAATACGCATCCTGCTGGATTACATTCAGGCTCGCCAATTGCCCTCGCCATTTTATTTGTGATCGCTGCATATGGTGGATATTTCGGTGCAGGCCTTGGGGTCATTCTGCTCGCAGCACTGACAGTCTTTGGTTACGATGACATTCATGAGTCTATCATCGTAAAAAACTTATTGATTTCATTGCTTTCCATCACCAGTGTAACAATTTACATCATCGCTGGAAAAGTCGACTGGCCGGCCGCATTGCTCATGGTCGTCGGAACTACCTTGGGTGGTTTCGCCGGTGGTCATTTAGCGAAACGCACCCCGCATGGCGTACTACGCAACTGCATCATCGTTTTCGCAGTTGTGCTAACCGCCTATTACTTCTGGAAGTACTAGCTTGCCTCGCGTGCCCGCTTGATATCCGGCGGTGTTGCTTCATCGCTCAGCATTTCGATGGCTTCTAGCAAGGTCATGCCCTTTTGGTCACGCGAACCGAGGCGTCGCATATTGACCGATATTTCCTCAACCTCGCGCATGCCCACAACGAGAATAACCGGCACTTTGGTAACCGAGTGCTCGCGCACCTTGTAGTTGATTTTCTCGTTACGTGTATCTGCTTCTGCATGAAGCCCAGCCGCGCGCAGCGCATCACGCACCTGATAGCCATATTCATCAGCGTCAGACGTAATCGTACAGACAACCACTTGCAGTGGCGCGAGCCAAAGCGGGAAATGACCGGCATAATGTTCAACCAGAATTCCCGCAAAGCGTTCCAGCGACCCAAACATCGCGCGGTGCAGCATGACCGGCGTTACCTTGTCTCCGTTTGCATCGATGTAAAACGCGTCAAACCGCGACGGCAGATTGAAATCAACCTGTAATGTGCCGCATTGCCAGTCACGACCAATCGCGTCACGCAAGACATACTCAAGTTTGGGACCATAAAACGCCCCCTCACCTGGATTATATTCCACTTCTCCGCCTGCCACCTCGACGGCGTGCTTTAGCGCAACCTCGGCTTCGTCCCAAACATCATCAGAACCAACCCGCTTCTCCGGCCGGTCTGAAAACTTGATACGGATGTTTTCAAAGCCGAAATCTTCATAGATCGACAAGATGAGCTTGTGAACTTTCACGCTCTCTTCGGTAATCTGGTCGCTGGTGCAGAAAATATGGGCATCGTCCTGAGTGAAAGAGCGTACTCGCAACAGTCCATGCAATGCGCCCGAAGGCTCATAACGGTGGACCTTGCCAAACTCGGAAAGCTTCATCGGCAAGTCACGATAGCTTTTCAGCCCGTTTTTGAAGATTTGGACATGCCCCGGGCAATTCATGGGTTTGAAAGCAAAAACCTTCTCATCTTCCGTTTCAGTGGTGAACATGCTTTCGCGGAATTTCTCCCAGTGGCCGCTTTCCTCCCACAACGCACGGTCCATCATGTCTGGAGAATTCACTTCTGTGTAACCAGCAGCATCCTGACGGCGACGCATATAGTTGATGAGCGCTTGGAATAACGTCCATCCCTTTGGGTGCCAAAACACGGAACCGGGCGCTTCTTCCTGGTAGTGGAACAAATCCATCTCCCGGCCCAAGCGCCGGTGGTCGCGCTTTTCGGCTTCTTCAAGCGCGTGCAAATAGGCTTTGAGCTGCTTTTCATTGGCCCATGCCGTGCCATAAATGCGGGTCAGCATTTGATTATTGGAATCACCGCGCCAATAGGCCCCTGCAACCTTCATCAATTTAAACGCGTTGCCAGTCTTGCCCGTTGAGGGCATGTGCGGGCCGCGGCAAAGGTCAAACCAGTCGCCTTGATTATAGATACGGATATCTTCATCGCCTGGAATTGCGTCCAGCAGTTCAACCTTGAAGTTCTCACCCATCCCGGCAAAAACTTCAGCGGTTTTTTCGCGTGTCCACACCTGCTTGGTAAATGGCGCATCGCGGCCAATGATTTCGCGCATCTTTTTCTCGATAGCCTCGAAATCTTCCGGCGTAAACGGCTCGTTGCGGGCAAAATCGTAATAGAACCCATTCTCGATCACTGGACCGATCGTCACCTGCGTGCCTGGAAACAATTCCTGCACCGCTTCAGCCATGATGTGTGCACAGTCATGGCGGATGAGTTCGAGGGCTGCATCGTCATCGCGGGTGACGATGGAAATCTTTGCATCTTCGGTTATCGGATCTGACAGATCGCACA
>CAJQND010000134.1 GCA_905479595.1 uncultured Hyphomicrobiales bacterium | reverse complement strand
AACCGCAGGAATTCATGAAGCAGCCCGTATCGGGGCTTTTGCGACGGCTGGATCGGCTTGGAATTACCCTTGGGGGGGTTTCCGGTGGGCCGGTTGTGCTGGCTGGTGCCGGGTTGATGGAAAACCGCCGCATGACGGTGCATTGGGAGTATGCGCCAATGCTGGCAAAGCTCTCTGAAAACCTGATGATCGAACACAGTCTCTATGTCATCGACCGGGACAGGGTGACATGTGCAGGTGGTATTGCGCCAATGGACATGATGCATGCGTTGATTGCGAAAGAACATGGTGCAGAATTTGCCCGCCTGGTCAGCGATTGGTTTTTGCACACAGAAGTCCGCCCACCCGGCGGGTCGCAGCGCTCAAGTTTGATTGAACGTTACGGAATAAACGATCCAAATATTCTCGACGCCATCGAAATCATGCGAACCCATATTGGCGACCCGTTGCACCTTGCGCAGATCGCATCTTTCACCAAGGTCAGCGTCCGCCAACTCAACCGCCTATTTCGGGAACGAACCGGGCAGTCGACTATGACGTTTTACCGGGGGCTGCGACTGGAACATGCGCATAACTTGCTACGCAATTCGTCCATACCGTTGACAGAAATCGCATTTGCAACGGGGTTTTCCAGTTCAGCGCATTTCTCAAAAAGTTTTGCCGCGCAGTTCGGAGAACCTCCATCTACGCTCCGCCAGAAAACGGTTTAGGGAATGGACGCATTAGCCTATAGATTGTGGTGTCTAAAATATTTGGGATGAAGAAATTTTGAAACCGGAAGAAAGAGATGCTCTGGAACTGGCCGATCGTGACCGGGGCTCGGTGCTTGAGGAGGCTATTGGGCGACAATTGCGCAAGCTGCGCCTCGACCAGGACCTGACAGTTGTCGAACTTTCCAAGGCGGCTGGTGTTTCCATCGCCATGATATCCAAAATCGAGAATGGGCAAACATCGCCTTCTCTATCGACATTGCACCGGCTTGCGGAAGGTTTGCGCATTCCGCTAACCACTCTATTTCAACAATATGAAGAAAGCCGTGATGCCTCTTATGTGCCGGCCGGTGAAGGGTTGGAAATTGAGCGCCGGGGTACACGCGCCGGGCACCGGTATCAACTTTTGGGCCACGGAGTGCGCAGCGAAGTTGATGTTGAACCCTATTTGATCACTCTTAACGATGAGTCTGACGCCTTCCCGATGTTTCAACATCGCGGTGTTGAATTCATTCACATTCTAGAAGGCGAGGTCGATTACCGCCACAATGACAGGATTTATAACCTTAAGCCCGGCGACAGTCTGTTGTTTGACCCGCAAGCTGCCCACGGACCAGAGAAACTGGTGAAGTTTCCCATCCGATTTCTGGCAGTAATCAGCTACGCACAAATTCCCTAAAAATTTTTCAACCGCTCGGTTGTTGCTGGATCAAGAAACCCTGCAATGGTCGCCTCTGTTTCCAGATGAAGTGCGCTATTGAGATCACTTGATGCGGTCTGGTTGAGAACTCGCTTCATCGCCCTGACGGAAAGCGGCGGCAGCTGTACCAGTTTCTGGGCTATTTTCTGAGCTTCAACCATCAATTGATCATCCTCAACCACCCGCCAGGCAACACCCATTTCTTTTAACTGGGCAGCATTATAGCGTTCGCCAAGCAATAACATTTCCCGCGCAGTGTTGAGCCCGACCAGACCGGGCAGCAAGGATGTAACCGCGCCAGTGACAAACAGATTGAGCGAAACTTCTGGAAAAAAGCCCTTGGCGCTTTGTGCCCAGATTGGAAAGTCACAATTGATCGCCCATTCAAACCCACCGCCGACCGCCCAGCCATTTATCGCGCCAACAACCGGGTTCGCACCAAACACAATCGCCTGGGTGGCCCGCTGGATAGCCTCCACCAGATCGCGTGCTTCAGCCTCATTTTCAGGATGAACATGTTCGTGGCGATCATCACCTGCACAAAATGCCCTTCCGGCCCCTGTGAAGATTATGGCTCTTGTATCCATATCCGCATTTGCATCTTCGAATGCACGGGCAACATCATCGATCAATTGCCGGTTCATAGCGTTTAAACTGTCTGGCCGGTTGAGGGTGATTACCCGCACTCCGTCGCTGCCGACGCTGCTTTGAATTGTATTATAGTGAAATGCACTCATGAATAGGTCCTCACGACACGGCTTGTTTTACCCTCAGTGGCTGGCAAGCTACCTGGTGATAAAATACACACCTTTGAAGTTGCCCCAAGTTTCGTCTTAATGGCACTTTCCAGTCTTTCAGCAAGGCTAGGCGTCTCACATTGCCCTTTTGCCAGTTCCGCCTGAACAGGCAAAAAATCGTATGGTGGCTTGTGATCAAGCACGATGCGGTAATCTCCTGAGAGTTCTCCAAACGCGCTTACAACTGCTGCCACCATTGTCGGAAACAGGTTAAGCCCGCGCACAACCACCATATCATCGCTGCGCCCGACAACCCGGAAGCGCATGCCTTTTCGGCCGCACCTGCATGGGCCTGTTTCGTCCACCGCAATAATATCACCGGTACGAAATCGCACCAATGGTTGGCACTCCCGCGCCAGATGGGTAAGAACCAATTCGCCCTCCTGGCCATCGCGCAATGGCAAAGGCGTTTCACTATCCGGGTCGATCAACTC
>CAJQND010000133.1 GCA_905479595.1 uncultured Hyphomicrobiales bacterium | reverse complement strand
GCTGAATGGCGTAATCTGCCATCCCACCGCGCAGCACAGGCCAAGGGCAGGGCAGAAGTATTTGCCGATTACCGCATTCGGGTGGCGCGTGTCCTGCGCGACTACACCATGACTGAACGTGGCGAAACACCCGCCGACAGTGCGGCGATGCATGATAATGGCTGATGAGAAGCAATCCAGTTTCGCGGTTAAAATCGCCTGGCTGTTGACGCTGGCTCTGCTGTGGGGTTCGTCTTATCTGTTTATCAAGGTAGCGGTTGCGGACATTCCACCCATTACCCTGATCGCAGTGCGGGTTTCTATTGCCGCCATGCTTTTGCTTGCGGTGATGGCCTGGAAAGGAGAACGTCTCCCTCGCGATGGAGCGACATGGCGCAAGCTGTTTGTGCAATCCGTTCTCACAAGCATTGCAGCCTGGACGATACTGGCGTGGGGGCAGCAATATGTAGATAGCGGGTTGGCGAGTGTTCTCAATTCGACCGCGCCGATTTTTGTGTTTTTCATCACCTTGTGCATCACACGCCACGAAGCGGTGAGCGCACTCAAACTGGCAGGAGCCTGTCTCGGTGTGTGGGGTGTGGCGCTCATTGTGGGAGTTGATGCTTTGAAGGGCTTGGGCAGCAATGTTGCGGGCCAGTTGGCCGCGTTGACCGGCGCATTGCTTTATGGATTTGCGGCGATCTATGGCAAAAACTTTCCACATTTAAGCGCTCTGGTGATCGCAACAGGAACAATGATTTGGGCAAGCCTGGTTCTTGTGCCCGCCAGTCTGATTTTCGACAAACCATGGACGCTCATGCCATCCACACAGTCTGTGTTGGCTGCGTTGGCCCTATCGGTGTTTTGCACCGGGTTTGCGTTGCTCATCTATTTCCGGTTGATCAAATCACTCGGTTCAATGGGTACAGCCAGCCAGGCATATTTGCGCGCCGGTGTCGGTGTTTTGCTGGGGATTGTCTTTCTTGGCGAAAAGCTTACCCCCGCTGTCGGGTTTGGCCTTGCGGCTGCAATCCTTGGTGTTGCGGCAATCAATGCGCCAATGCGCAGGCAAAAACCTACCTAGGGCCGCAGATACAGATAACCTTCCTGCTGCAATTCAGCCAGTCGCACCACGCCGCCCTGATCAACGCGCACCGCGCCATCAATAATATCTGTGGTTTGATAATTCAGCGCCCGCATGGTGTTTCCACAAGCATTGAATTCCACGCCGGTACCCATGAGCGACGTCAGCATTTCCATGGCATTGGGATTTCCGTCGAATTTGTGAAATTCTTTCATAGCCGGGCCATGGGCAACCAATATGAGTTCAACGTTTTCCGGCCCGCCAACGCCTTTGATGTGGTTGCGCATATTGTTGAGCACAAAGCCGACCTTTTTCCGGTCGCTCACGTGATAGGCAACGCGTTGCTTTTTGGGGTCGCTGGCGCTTGCAGCAGAAGCACCTGAAATGCCAGCCCCGGAAATCAACGCGCCCAATTTCATAAATAACCGGCGATCAATCATGTGTGCCTCCCTTTGGTTTGATTTGGAAAAAGATAGGCGTGCGGCTCTGGCTGCGGAAAGGCAATTTTCATCAAGCTTATGTGTTCAGCCCCTGTGACCCTAGGTTTCACGCAGGAACTGCCATATATATGCCTGAAATATTGGATATCGCATTGCCATGATAAGCACCCGCCGCCAATTTCTTCAGGCCAGCGCCTTTGTTGCATTTTCGTGCATTGCTCCGGCAGTTGCGGCTGCAGGTAGCAAGCTTGAGCTGATCATGTTTGACCAGGTTGGCTGCCCTTGGTGCGCGCGCTGGGAAAGAGATATTGGCGGTGAATATGGCCAGAGCTATGAGGGCAAACGTGCGCCTTTGCGACGTTTCAACATGTTTGGTGGCCGGCCTGCAGCCCTGGAATTCATAAAAGGCATAAAATATTCCCCGACATTCGTGCTGATCGATGGTAATCGCGAGATCGGGCGGATTACCGGTTATCCCGGCCCGGCGCATTTTTATGTCCAGCTTAGCCAGCTCCTCGATAAAGCTGACCGAACGGGGCAATAATTGAAAGTGGAAACGATGGATGCACCGGGAGGCGGCACGCTGGACACGTTTAAGCAGATGTCTGAGAGCGCCCGCGCTGCATCGGATTTGTTAAAAGCCCTTTCCAACGAAACCCGGTTGATGATCCTCTGCATGCTTGTTGAAAACGAAATGACAGTGCGTGATCTGGAAGCGGCATTGAACATGCGCCAACCCGCTGTATCGCAGCAATTGTCTCGTTTACGGGCAGAAAATCTGGTGTCGACCAGGCGCGATGGCAAGATGATTTACTACGGTTTGGCAAGCTCTGAAGCCCGTGCAGTTATCCAGACCCTTTATGGTATCTACTGCGCTCCTGCCTGAGTGATCTAATCGGTTAGTTTTGTGCGCAGTAATTTGTAGATGCTTGGAGCAACCAGCATTACCAGCAATATGCGTACCACATGTAACGTGGCCACATAGCCCACATCGAGCCGCAAGGAGAGCGCAACCAGGCTCATTTCGGCTAACCCACCTGGCGCGAACGCCAGAACACCAGATGCAATCGGGATGGAAAGCGCCAAGGATATTACCCATGCAAACACAAGCGTGAGCGCCAGCATGAGAACAACAAAGCCAAACGAATGAAAGAGGGCCGAGGCCACGTCGCGTGGATCAACGCCAACAAATCGGCAGCCAATTGCCGCGCCTAAAACCACCTGTGCAACAACCACTGCTTCATAGGGCGGCGTGGCTGCGGTGATGCTCGTGACATGCAGAATTGCACTCAAAATCAGAGGGCCGATGATTGCGCCGCCGGGTATCTTTAATCTGGTCCCCAACCACCATCCTATGATCCCTGCGGCAACCAGCAGGCCGAGATCATCGAGTGCCACATCGCCAAACCCGGTAATCGGGCGTGGCACAAGGGGCGAACTGCCTTGCGCAAAATAATACACCATGAAAGGCAGGGTCATCACGACCAGTGTGACCCGCAGGGCATGAACAAGAGCAATGCGTTTGATGTCGACGCCCATATCCTCTGCAAATGCCACCATGGTGTATAACCCGCCTGGGAGGGCTGCAAAAAATGCTTCAGCGCGGCTCATTCCTGAAATTCGCGTGAAAAACCAGAGCCCCAATCCAGTCGCGGCAATGATGTAGAGAGGGACAAGCAGAAGGCTTGCCACGAGATCGCCAAGCCGGGAAACAAGATCAGGGGTAATGGAGGCGCCCAACAACACCCCAAGGGTTGCCCGCATCGGTGCAAGGATTGCCATTGGTGGCGCAATTGGCAGGCGAAAAAGTGCGCCGATCAGCGTAGCAATGATCGCGCCGAGCATCCAAGGCAGCGGAATTCCGGCAAGCGATGCCAGCCAACCCCCAAGGGTTGCAGCGGCAAGGCCAAGCAGAACTGGCTTCACATTGGCGTAGGACATGGTGCTCCAACCGGCGGAAAGTATTCAATGCGCAGTTAAACCAGCCGCCAGCGCCCGCGCAATACATACTGAGGGTGAATAAAATTCAAATCCTTATTGAACATATTCTAACAATTGAATATATAGGCGTAATACTTCCCCGTTTTTAAGGTGAAGACAACCAAGGGAACTGATCATGACAGACTTTACCCCTCTTCCTGCCCTGGCTGGCGGCGTCCTTATCGGCATTGCTGTGTTGGTACTTATGGCACTGAATGGCCGCATTGCTGGCATTAGCGGCATTCTGGGTGGATTATTACCGCCAGCGCCTGCGCAAGATAAGGGTTGGCGCATTGCATTTCTTGCAGGCCTTGTCGGTGCTGCCTTCCTGTACATCGCCTTTACCGGCGGCGGCATTGTGCAAAGTGTTTCCAGCAATCTCACGGTGATGACGATTGCCGGGTTGCTGGTCGGGTTTGGATCGGCGATGGGCTCTGGATGCACCAGCGGCCATGGGGTATGTGGCACCGCGCGGCTTTCCATGCGCTCGATTGCAGCCACGCTCACCTTTATGGCAACTGGTGCCATCATGGTTTTTGTCATGCGCCACATGGTTGGAGGGTGAACTGATGACCAGAATTATCGCAAGTCTCATTAGCGGGTTGATTTTTGGCCTTGGTTTGATTGTCTCTGGAATGGTCAACCCGGCGAAAGTGTTGGGGTTTCTTGATGTCGCGGGAAACTGGGACCCAAGCCTCGCGTTTGTTATGGGTGGTGCGGTTGCAGTCACTTTTTTGGGGTTCAAACTGCTGGGTGCAAAACCGCGCCCGGTTTTTGCCGAGAAATTCCATTGGCCAACAGCCAGCGAAATTGACACGAAGCTTATCGCAGGTTCAGCAATCTTTGGTGCCGGATGGGGGTTGGGTGGATTTTGTCCGGGTCCGGCGATTGCCAGCCTTGGTCTCTTGCGCCCGGGAACACTGATGTTTCTTGCCGCCATGGTGGTGGGAATGATCATTGCACGTGTGGCCTCGCAATCAGGGCCAGCCCCGGTGCCGGGTGAAAGCTAACGTTGCCCTTGCTTGCCCGCGTCTTTTCCGCCATCACTTTAGTGGGGGACGAATGACGGGGAGAGGGCGATGGCAAAAGCGCCAAAACCGCTGATTGCGGGTAATTGGAAAATGAACGGGCTGCAGCGTGATTTGGGTGAGCTGCGCAAGCTTATCGCCTGGATGCGTGGTGCCAGTCCATCGTGCGATGTGATGATTTGCCCGCCTGCTACATTGATCAGTGACGTAAAAAGTCTTGTTACGGGCAGCCGCATCAAAGTTGGCGCGCAGACGTGCCATGCGCAAGATTCAGGTGCTCATACCGGTGATATTTCTGCGCCGATGCTGAAAAATGCTGGCGCAAGTGCGGTCATTGCCGGGCATTCAGAACGCCGGGCAGATCATAAAGAGAGTGACAAACAGGTGCGTGCCCAGGCTGAAGCCATTCACCGGGCAGGATTGACGGCAATTATTTGTGTCGGTGAAACCGCTGGTGAGCGAAAAGCCGGTAAAGCGCTCAAAATCGTTAGTGCGCAGCTCAAGGGCTCCCTGCCTTCAGGCGCTACAGCCCGCAATACCGTCATTGCCTATGAACCGGTCTGGGCGATTGGCACAGGGCTTACCGCCACTCCGGAAGATGTGGCCAGGGTTCATCGCCACATTCGCACCCGTCTTGGCGCGCTCATGCCCGCTGGTGAGGGTGGCAAGGTCCGTATTCTCTATGGTGGTTCGGTTAAACCTGAAAATGCCGCAACCCTCATGGGCGTTGCCAATGTGGATGGCGCGCTGGTTGGAGGTGCAAGCCTCAAGGCCAAAGACTTCCAGGGTATTATCTCAGCATATGTGTGAGGCTAGATCACGCGCAGCTCTTCATATGAGATCATAACGTGCTCCACAAAAGCTGGCCGCGCAGACAAACTCTCGTAGTAGGCACGTAGCGCAGGGAGATCGGCGCGAACGATATCGATATCATAGTAGCGAAACAAAACATGTCCGAACTGGATATCTGCAAGGCTGAACTCCTGGCCTGCTAAATAATCATGTGCCTGCAATTGTTTCTCGGCGATTTGCAGCTTGCTTTCAAGCGAAGCGATTGCACTAAGAATGGCATCATTGTCTCTATCTTTAGGCGCTGTTCTTACGACCCGCCAGAATATTGGAACACTAAATGCCTGGGCGATATTGAGTTTTGCCCATTCAGCCCATTTATCGACTTGTGCAAGCGCATTCAGGTCTTTTGGCCAAAACGTTTCGTTCGCGTAGCATCTGGCCAGGTGCCGCATTATCGCACCGGTCTCCCAAAGTGGAAGGCCGTCACCGTCTTGCAGAACCGGCACTGTCTGGTTGGGATTCATTTCGATGAATTCCGGCGCGTCCGTGCCGCCATAGCGATGCCCGACATCAATGCGCTGGTACTCCAGTCCAAGCTCGCCAACGCACCACATCAAGGCTTGCACGTTAGAAGACGTTTTCCGACCCCAGATTTTAAGCATGAAGATGTTCCATCTCTATTTTTGATCAAGATGGAGCACAAAAAACGATATGCAAAGTCTTCATTGTGGCCCTGCCAGTCAGGCGGAGGCCTTTTGTTTCAACTCAATGGACTGCTTGCCGGTGGATTTTTTCCAACGCTTCCATATACGCAATGTCTCAAGTATGGCGAGCGGGACGAAATGCAGGAGAACGCTGTCAATCTCGCGGTCGATCATAAACCAGTGCACTGCGCTCAAAACTGCGGCTGGATAGACCCAGCGCTGCAGCTTTTTCCACGCTGTACCCATGGCTCTGACAGACCAGTTATTGCTGGTCAAAGACAGGGGCAGAAATATCAAAACAGCCAGCCAGCCCGTCCAGATGCGCATTCGCATGGCATCATCCACGATCTTTTCAAGAACGGCCGCGTCAAGCAGGTAAACAATTGTATGGATAAGCGCATAGACAAATGCCGCTACACCGAGATAGCGCCGCCGGGCAAGCAGCCAACGCGGCCAGCGATGGGTCGGAAACAACACCATAAACGGCGTCACCGCCATGGCGAGCACCAAAAATCGCACGGAATATTCGCCGGAAACCTCCATGAGTTCGACAAAGCGCATGTCGCCGGTGGCAAATCCCGCTATCATGGGAATTGCGGGAAGTGAAATCAGCAGCCAAAAGAAATAATGATTGTTAAAAATGCGCATAAGCATTGGCAAATCCTGAAGAAGAAAACCGTATCAGGAATAAATATCCAATGCTGGGATTACACGCGATGCAACTTTCCGTTAGATAACGTGAAGTGCTGATCAGCGATCGCCGAGCAGTCGCGTTCATCATGGGTGACCATGAGCACTGTGCGATGGTATTTAACCGCGATCTCGCCAACCAGATCGAGCATGGTGGCCCGGGTTTCTCCATCCAGCGCGCTGAAGGGTTCATCGAGCAATAATACCGGCGTATCGCGCACCAGAGCACGGGCGAGCGCGACGCGTTGTTGTTCCCCGCCAGACAGGCTGCCGGCACGGCGTGCGCCAAAGCCCTCCAGGCCAGTATCGTTTAGCGCCTGGCGCACCTTTTTTGTCTCTCCAGCCGAAAGCCGCAATGAAGTGTTGATGCCGATGGCGATGTTCTTTTCCGCGCTGAGATGGTCGAACAGATTATCATTTTGAAACAATATCGTGACGGGACGGGCCTCCGGCGGCAACGGAGTTAGGTCTTTGTCGTTCCAGGTGAGGGAGCCGCTATGGGGCAACAGAAACCCGGCGATCAAATCGAGAAGGGTCGATTTTCCGCTACCGCTCTGCCCGGTAATCCCGGTAATTTGGCCAGTCTTGCTGTGCATTGAGAATTCATAGATTTGGCTTTGGCCGTTGGTGTGGTGGTAGGTGAGGGCATCAAGTTTCAGCATCGCGACCTCCTGCGAATACACGCGGCACCAGGGCGAAAACGGTGATCGTCAGCGCGAGAAGAATTAACGCAATTCCTGCGGCATCATGGGTTCGGTACGAACCCATTTTTTGGTACAGCAGCCAGGGAAGGGTGGCGAAATCCTGATTGCCAAACAAGGCAATCACACCCAGATCGCCGAGTGAAAAACAAAATGCCAATGCGGCGACATACCCAAGATCAGCGCGCAGGAATGGCCATTCTGCCAGCCGCCAGCGGGCAATGCCGCGAATGCCCATCGAAAAACATAATTTGTCAAAACGTAACGCTGTTTTTTCCATGGCTGGCACCAGAATGGCGAGTGAAAACGGCAGGGCCATGAGCACATTGGCGCAAAGCAGGGCGATCACAGCCCAGAAATTCAACGGGCCTGCAAATTGTCGCGCGATGAGAAAAAACCCGAGCCCCAGCACAAGCGACGGTATGGCGAGGTAGAGGGTGCCGGAAAACGCCAGCACCCGGCTGACGACAGGCGTCCACCAGCTTGCAGGGATACGCCCTGGTACGGAAAAATTACGCCGTGCAAACCCCAGTGCCAGTGCGATAGCGATTGTAAACACCGATGAGGCGCTGGCCAGAACGAGACTGGTGAACAAGGCGCGCCGGAAGGTGGCTTCAGCGAAAAGTTTTGTGAAATCGGCTTGCAAACCATCTATCAAAACCGCTGCCAAAGGTGCCAGAAATGCAATTGCACAAAACCCGGTTATTCCCAATTGCGCGCAACGCGCACCAAAAGGTTCTCCCCAGATTGATGGTGTCCGGGCTTGGGCAATCGCTGAACTGGAAGCGCGCAAACCTGATGCCACCACGACCAGAAATGCGCATACCGCGAGCTGTGCCAGGGCGAGTTTTAATGCGCGCAGGAGATCAAAATCGAACTTTACCGCCTCGTAAATCGCCACCTCCAAAGTGTTGTATTTGGGTGAACCACCGAGTGTGAGGACAATTGCAAATGAGGTGAAACACAGCAAAAAGATGGTGGAAGCCATGCTTGGCAGTGTGCCTTTAAGTGCTGGCCATTCCACCAGTTTAAAGCGTTGCCATGGGGTGAGGCCCAGGCTGCGGGCAAGTTTGAATTTTTCTGCGGGGATTGCTTCCAGCCGGTGCAATAAACCGCGCACTGCAAAAGAAGCATTGAAATAAACATGGGCCACAAGAATGCCGGTCAATCCATAAAGAAATGCGCCGAAGGAATGACCGCTCAACGCTTCAGCCAGATCGTTGAGCCAGCCATTGCGCCCGAAAACAGTCACCAACCCAAGCACCGCGACAAGGGTCGGGAGAACCAGTGTGGAAGAAAGCAGGGAAATCAATGCGCCACGCCCGGGAAACCGGCGCTGGTGAAAAAGGCTCCAGGCGAGCGCCGTGCCGAGGCCGATGGAAAGTAGTGTCGAGAGCGCAGCTTGAAACAGAGTAAAGCGCAGAATGGACCAGATTTGAGCGTCCAGCGCGGCGGAGACGGTGGTCGTCTGCGGAAGAATGACGATTTGTGCAAAGATGGTGCCGGCCAGGCAGAGAAGTGCCGCGCCCACAGCCAAGCCCGGCCAGAACGAAATACCAAAGCGGCGGAGAGGGGAAAAGCTGCTCACCGTCTTTTCCCCTCAATAAAGCCTATCGTCCAATGGCCATCAGCCATTCATCAATCCAGCCTTTGCGGTTTTCTTCGACAGTTTTGCCATCAATCAACAAGGTTTTTGCAGGTACATGTAGCCCCTTGAACCCATCTGGCAGACCTGTTGCTGTTTTGGTGGCGGGGTATGTCCAGTTGGTTGTCGGAATGATGTCCTGGAACTCATCGCTCAGCATGAACTGCATGAATTTCTTTGCCAATGCTGGTTGTTTTGTCGATTTTACAATGCCTGCCACTTCCACCTGAAGGTAGTGACCTTCCGAAAATGGTGCGGCTTTGTACTTGTTATCGTTTTCGGCAATCAGATGGTAGGCGGGAGATGTGGTGTAGGATAAAACCATATCAGCCTCGCCCTTCAGAAACAGCCCGTAAGCATCAGACCAGCCTTTGGTCACCGTGAGGATTTTTGGGGCGATTTTCTTCCACATATCCGCTGCTTTATCCCCATAGGCATCACGTACCCATAAAACGAGGCCAAGGCCCGGAGTGGATGAACGCGGGTCCTGAACAACGATCTTGAAATCCTTGGGAAGGTTTGCAAGTTCTGCAAACGAGGTAGGCGGGGTTTTCAGTTTTTCGCTGTTATAGACGAAGGCGAAATAGGAATAGTCGAAGGGAAGAAACGTGTCGTCATTCCAGCTCATCGGAACATCAAGCTTTGCCTGATCTGCCCCATGCGGGATGAACAAGCCGGTGGCGCGCGCTGCTTCGGCAATGTTTGTGTCGAGGCCCAGAACGATATCGGCTTTGGTGCTGGCGCCTTCAAGCTGCACTTTTCGCAACGCGCCTATGGAAGAATCAGCAGTGATAAAATCTACGGTGCACGCGCAGGTTTTTTCAAATGCTTCCTTGAGCTTTGGTGCCGGGCCCCATTCTGCGGCAAACGCGTCATAGGTGTAGATGGTCAAAACTGGCTTGTCAGATGCCTGGGCATTGGCAATGCTAAAGCTGGCCAAAATAAACGTAACAAGTAATCTGGTAATACGGGTCATAATCGCTCCTTTGATCGGAATAAAGGGCGGCGCAAGATATTTGAAATGCGGGGCGGGTGCATCGACATTTCTTTCTTCCTCCGCCAGTGTTAACTGGATCAGGTTCTATGGGTGTTTCTCAGCATCCGGTGGGATGCACCCCAGAAAGACGTTGCGAACAATAGTCGGCTTTTTGTGATTAGCAAGGTGAAAATTTGAATATGACAGCGAGTGGCCCGGTCATAGCGTTTGAAAACCCCGTTCTGTTAATCGGCGGTGGAGAGCTTGATGGTGAGCTGGCGGCGCGCTATGCGGCGCAAGGGTATGCGGTAATTGCTGCAGATGGCGGGGCAAACCGGTTGGTGCAAAGCGGGTTGCGTCTGGATGCGATTATCGGCGATTTGGACTCCCTGAAGGACCGCGCCGGTTGGGAAGCCCGCACAAAGGTCATCGAAATCACCGAACAGGACACCACCGACTTCGAAAAATGTCTTTATTCAACGTCGGCTCCGTTTTATCTGGCGCTCGGCTTTACCGGTCGTCAGTTCGGCCACACTTTGGCGGCGCTGCATGTGCTGACCCGGTATGGAAGTTCCAAGAAAGTGTTGATGGTGGACAGCGTTGATGTGGTCTTTGCCACGCAGGCACCATTTGAAATGCAGATGCAGCCGGGCGAACGCCTCTCAGTCTATCCGTTAGGCCCGGTTGAATTCGCCAGCTCCGAAGGACTCAAGTTTCCATTGCAAGGATTGCACATGGAGCAGGGCCGCCTGATCGGCACTTCAAATGAGGCAGTTTCGCACAAAGTCTCAATCACCCCGGTACATGGCAACACCCAGGCCTATGCGATCGTCGCTCCACTCACCCATCTCGGCGAATTCATTGCCGCGATGGGTGCGTAGAACCGAAGCTACATTTCTATCAGTTCGGCGACTTCAACCGTGCTTTCATTTGCCAGGCCAGGGCAGCCTTTGGCGATTTCAATGGCCGCATCCATGTTGTCGGCCATGACAACTGAATATCCGGAAATCGGATTGGCACCGCCATTATCTTCGACCCCGGAAGCGCTTACGGTTTTCGACATGCCGACCGGCGCACCAGGTGTAACAAAGGCATCGCCGAGCCCGCCGATCCATGCGCCCCAAGCTGCCATGACTTTCGCGCCTTCTTCTTCACTTTCCGGCATTTTGCCGCCGTGATATGCAAAAATAAATTTGGGCATAATAAATTCCTTTTTTCTAGAGTAATAAAGCTTCACTTTGCGCATCTACGACCGCCAAGGCCGTCATGTTGACAACGCCGCGTGCCGTAACCGAAGGGGTGAGAATGTGGGCAGGTTTTGCAGCGCCCACGAGTATCGGACCAACAGGAAGCGCATCCGCCATAACCTTGATGAGCTGATAGGCGATGTTAGCTGCGTCCAGATTGGGCATGATCAAAACATTGGCCGAACCAGAAAGCAGGGAATCTGGGAAAACCCGCGTGCGCTGTTCTTCGCTGAGCGCAGCGTCACCATGCATTTCCCCGTCCACTTCCAAATCAGGCGCCAGTTCTCTCAGCAAGCCAAGTGCCTCGCGCATTTTTAGCGCGCTCGGCGATTCCCTGCTGCCAAAATTCGAGTGCGAGAGCAGTGCTACTTTCGGGCTGATACCAAAACTGCGTACCTTTTCCGCCGTGAGCACCGCCATCTGTGCCAGTTCCTTCGCTGAAGGGTCCGGTGTTACATAGGTATCGGCCAGGAAATACGCCCCTTTGGGAAGGATCACCAGGCTGACAGTTGACAGATCATGCTCACCTTGGGCGAGGCCGATAACATGGCGAATGTCGTCCAGGTGGCGGATAAATTCTCCTTCAAGACCACATAACATGGCATCCGCATCACCGCGATTAAGGGCAACTGCGGCAATGACTGTGGGTCGTGTGCGGATTACCGAGCGGGCGATATCAGGTGTAATGCCTTTGCGCCCGGCGCATTCCAGGTACGATTTTACATAATCGAGGTAACGGTCATCCTTCTCAGGGTTGATGATTTCAAAATCCCTGCCTGGCTGGATCGAGAGACCAAATTTTTTAAGTCGCTTTTCAATCACCGTTGGACGACCAATCAAGGTTGGCCGGGCAAGTCCTTCTTCAATCACAACCTGGGCGGCCCGCAGAAAACGCTCGTCTTCACCTTCTGCGTAAATCACCCGTTTCGGTGCGCTTTTGGCTGCATCGAAAATCGGTTTCATAATAAAGCCGGAGCGGAAGACGAAGCGCCTAAGCTTTTCTGTATATGCATCAAAGTCTTCAATCGGGCGGGTCGCGACCCCTGTTTCCATGGCCGCGCGCGCCACCGCCGGGGCAATCCACAAGATCAGTCTTGGGTCAAACGGGTTGGGGATCAGCTGGTCTGCACCAAAGTTTCCTGACTGGCCTTCAAATGCATGCGAAGCCACATCAGAAGGCGGCGCATGGGCAAGTGCAGCCACCGCTTTCACTGCTGCAAGTTTCATTTCTTCGTTGATGGTTGTTGCCCCAACATCGAGCGTTCCGCGAAAAATATATGGAAAGCACAGCACATTGTTGACCTGATTTGGGTAATCCGATCTGCCGGTGCAGATCATCGCATCGGGTCGCGCTTCGCGGGCTTCTTCGGGAATGATTTCCGGACTTGGATTTGCCAACGCCAAAATGAGCGGTTGCTTCGCCATCCGCTTGACCATTTCAGCCTTCAATACACCGCCAGCCGACAGACCGAGAAACACATCCGCATCATCGATAACATCACTCAAGGTGCGCTTATCTGTTTCCTGGGCGAATACAGACTTCCATTTGTCCATGGATTCCTTGCGGCCCTTGTAAGCCAGGCCGTCAATATCGGTGACCCAGATGTTCTCCCGTTTCACTCCAAGGCCAACCAGCAGTTTGAGACAGGCAAGGGCGGCTGCACCAGCGCCTGAGGTCACCACTTTGACCTCGTCAATTTTCTTGCCTGCCAGCTCGAGACCGTTCAGCACTGCGGCACTGACGATAATGGCGGTGCCATGTTGATCGTCATGAAACACCGGAATGGCCATGCGCTCTTTAAGTTCATCCTCGATCTCGAAGCATTCAGGCGCTTTGATATCTTCCAGATTGATGCCACCAAAAGTTGGCTCAAGGGCGGCAACCACGTCACAAAACTTAGCAGGGTCGGTTTCATCCACTTCAATGTCGAACACATCGACGCCCGCGAATTTTTTGAATAATACCGCCTTGCCTTCCATGACCGGTTTTGAAGCAAGCGCACCTATCGCTCCAAGCCCAAGCACGGCGGTGCCATTGGAAATGACCGCTACCAGATTGCCCTTGATCGTAAGTGTGGTCGCCTGTGAGGGGTCATCGGCGATTGCAGTACATGCCGCTGCCACGCCCGGGGAATAGGCCAGTGCCAGATCGCGCTGGTTGCCCAGCGGTTTGGTGGCCTTGATCTCGAGTTTTCCTGGCTTAGGGTGAGTATGATAGATCAGCGCGCCTGACCGTAAATCTTCGCTCATTTTCCTTGGCATAAAACCTTTAACCCTTCAAACTGGCCCCTTCACATTGGATACTGGAGCAGTGTTTATTGTTAATTGATTCAAAAAATGCTGTTGCACTTTCTCCAAGCGTTCATTCATGACAGAAAATCCGGCAAAGTCCGAGCAAAAAAGGCCCGGCACGGCTTATCAGATAGTGGTGTCTGCATGTCTGGTTCTGTTGTGTTTGGCAGTTCTGCTACAGATTTACTCAGATATTTCCTGGGCGGGAAGTGTGGCCGCGATGGCTTTGGTCATATTTTTTGTGGCGGGCCAGGGGTTCTTCAAACTGCGCGAGCGTTACTTGCTGGTATTGTCGGCGATAGTTACTGCCGTTGCGTTTGCGCTTTCAAGTGACGCGCAAGTTTTGGTTTTCAGTGCATTGGAACGGGCCGCATTTTTAGCGGCATTTATGATCCTGCTCGCGTTGCTGCGTGATGCTGCGGCAACTTCGGCAGCGGTCTTGGCGGTCGGCACATATCTAACCAAACAGCAACCGGGGCGGCGTTATGCGGCACTGCATATCGGCGGTCATGCCCTCGGTGTGGTGTTGAATTTTGGTGCGCTGTCGCTGCTTGGGCCATTGATCCAGCGTGGTGTGCGGGCATCAGGTGCGCCAGATGACCCGGTGAACCAGATCCGTGAGCGCCGCCAGTTGTGCGCTCTTAGCAGAGGGTTTTCGTGGATCATTGCCTGGTCGCCAACCGCCGTTGCGCAAGCAATGATCCCGGTGATTGTCATCGGTGCGGAGCCATTGCGCCTGGCGTTGATGGGGGCGGTCGCTGCCGTTTTGACGTTTTTCGTTGGCTGGCTTGAAGACAGATTCAGGTTCCGCAAGGTGCGCGCAAGGTTGGTTGCGCAAGGTGTGCATGTGGAGGTGGAGACACCACAATTTCCCAAGCGGGATTTTTTGTGGTTTTCAGGCATTTGCGCTGTATTGGTCGGGCTTGCCCTGGCATTCATGGCGGCATTCAGAGTTTCGATGGTTCCAGCATTGATGCTGGCAGCACCGGTTGTCACCGGATTGTGGATATGGATACAAAACCGCCATGGCGAGAATGCAGTTGCCGACACCTTGGCGCGCTACCGTGAAATAGCGCTGCGCTCAGTGCCAGCGGGTTCACCGGAAGCGCTCACCCTTTCCAGCGCTGGATACATTGGGCTGGTGGCTGGCGGATTGTTTCCAGCTGCCGGATTTACCGAATATCTGGGGCTGTCAACCCTGCCACCTGTGGCGCTCTATATTTTGGTCGTTGCGTTAATCCTGATTGCCTCAAATGCGGCCATGCCGCCAATGATGGTCGTGACCTTTCTGGCCGCCATGATGACCGCAAGCGCGCTGCCCGGCCTGGACATGACGATGCTGGGTTTTGCCTTCGCCATGGGCTGGGCACTCAATCTTACCGGATCGCCTTTTGGCGCCAGCTCACTCATCCTGTCACGGGTCACCGGAATTCCCGGCACAGTGCTGTCATGGCACTGGAACGGCACATTCACAATCGCTGCATTCATGGTAGTCGCCAGCCTGATCGCGCTTTTTGCGGGGTGAAGTTGAGAAATTGCAACGATTGTCCTTGCCATGGGCGTGCGGTGCCATATCCTGCTGAGGCAATTCGTTTAACCTTCACTGGGACCGCCATGAACCCGTTTTATGAAACCGCAGCCAGGCCGCATCGAAAAGATGAAGACGGGTTTACCCGTCAGGAAGTAGCCCTTGCCAACCGTAACCACGGCATTGCGCTGGAAGCGCTGCGCTATGACATCACCCCGGTTGGCCTGCATTATCTTTTGACGCATTTCGATATCCCGGCCATGGACACGTCAAGTTTTTCGCTTTCAGTCGGTGGCGAAGTTGAAAATGATGTTTCTCTTTCTCTGGAAGACATTCGCGCCCTGCCTGCAAAAACCCAGACGGTGACCATGGAATGCGCGGGCAATGGCCGTGCCCATTTATACCCGCGCCATCCTTCAATGCCCTGGCTCAACGAGGCGGTAGGCACTGCTGAGTGGACCGGCACGCCATTGCGCAATGTATTGGATATGGCAGGGGTGAAAGACAGTGCTGTCGATATCGTGTTCCTTGGAGCCGATCGGGGTTTCGACCGGGGCCATGAGCATGTTTTTGGCCGTTCTCTCGCACCTGATCATGCTGCAAATGACGATGTGCTGCTGGTTTATGACATGAATGGTGCGCCGCTTTTACCCCAGCACGGCGCGCCTTTGCGCCTCATTGTTCCTGGCTGGTACGGCATGGCTAGTGTGAAGTGGCTGACGCGGATTGAGGCGGTAGATAAACCCTATGAAGGTTTTCAGCAGGTTGACGGCTACCAGTATAAACAAGGACCGGATGATCAAGGCGTGCCGGTGCAAACCATCCGGGTAAAATCGCTGATGACGCCACCGGGTATTCCCGACTGGTTTACCCGACAACGCATGGCTGAAGCCGGAGAAATCATCATTGAAGGCCGAGCATGGTCAGGTGGCGGTGTGCCTGTGAAAAAGGTTGAACTGGGCATAAACGGCGTTTGGCATGAAGCTGATCTACTGCCAGGCGCACAGACATACGCATGGTCGAAATGGCGTTTTGCGTGGAATGCTGAACCAGGCGAATTTACCCTGGCATGCAGGGCGAGCGATGTTGATGGGCAAGTGCAGCCAGATGCCCCGCGCTGGGATAATTCCGGTGTGGGTAATAACGGCATTCAACAGGTGCAGGTCACGGTCAGATAGGAGGCGGAATTGGCAGAAGAATACGAAGTCTCGATCTGGCGCGGTGATGCGACGGGTTCATT
>CAJQND010000132.1 GCA_905479595.1 uncultured Hyphomicrobiales bacterium | reverse complement strand
ATCACCCCGACAGCAGACGTTCCTGCTCCGGTAACTGAAGTGACCGTTTCGGGTTATGTGAAAGCTGATTTCATCTGGGACTTTGACCAGACGGACTTCGGCAAAACCTTTACTTCTGGTACTGGCATTGACCAGCGCTATCAGAAAGACATTGGTTTCAGCACACATGCTGCGCAGACTCGTTTCCGCATCCGTTCCAAAACCGATACAGCAATTGGCCAGATCCGTACTTTGATCGAAGGTCACTTCTTCGGTGCTGGCGGAACCTTTGCTCTTCGCCACGCTTGGGGTGAATGGGACATGACCCCGAACTGGACACTCGGCATTGGCCGCTACTGGCGCCTTGGCTACGATGTGTACACCGGTGTTTCTCTGGTCGACTTCGGTGGTTCTGCTGGTGCTCCTGGCAAATCACGTACCGAACAGATCCGCCTGACATATGCTTCTGGTCCAATCACCTTTAACTTTGGTCTTCAGGGACCTCAGTACGGCGGTGGTGATACTCAGGTTCAGAACAACTGTAATGCTAGTATATCAATGTGTTCAAACTTCAGTTCTGGCGGTGACCGTATTGGTTTCAACAGAGAGTACTGGAACCCAACTGAATCACGTTCGCGTGCATTAGAAAACACCTCTAATCTGCCATCTTTCGGCGCGCATATGACGTATGACGCTCCTGGCGGCAACCAGTTGTTCCTCGGTGCTGAAGTGCAGCAGAACAATATCGACGTGGACGCAACCGGTTGGTATTGGGACGGCGGCATAGCTGATGCCAATGCTATTTATGGCAACAAGAACAAGTTCGGCTGGGTTGTCAGCGCAGGTGCCAACGTAAACTTCGCAGACATCGCTACACTGACAGGTTCAATCAGCTATTCTGAAGGTCTTGTTTCACGCATCACTGGTGCGGGCGGCGATATCTGGGGTCTGTCCACAAGAACACGTGTTGATGGTGAGCCTGATGTTTACACACGCAGTGTTAGGCAGGCTAAAGCCTTTGGTGGTTACATTGGTGCGTCGTTCGATATGACCGACACCGTGAGCTTCAACACCCAGTTTGGTTTTGTCGATCCTAAAGACTCTTCCATGGTTGGTGGCGGCATCACTTACTCACACATGTATACTGGCCATGCCAACATCATGTGGCAGCCTGTTCGCCAGATGCGTCTCGGCTGGGAAATCATGTATGCCCAGAAGACCAACGGCAAAGCATACGTCAACGGCATCTCTGATGGTCGTGGCGAAGTCCTCAACGCTGGTGGCGATTGTGGCATAGCAGGCGGTGGATATAACGACTCCTGCCGCAAGCGTAAAGAAGACGCATGGCGCGCTCAGTTCGGTGCGTGGTTCTTCTTCTAGGCCATACCTAACAATTCAATACAAAGCCGGCCCAATATATCGGGCCGGCTTTTCCATGTCTGGGGATTTATCCTTAGATGACAAAAATTTAACCCCAGCGGGTCTTTCGCCGGGGTTTTCTTTTGTGCCATTACTCTGAGGTCCAAACCCGTTTCAAATGAAGGTCAGCCCGCGCATGCAATGTGTATCTAGAGCCAGCTCGAATTGCCTGTACCATCTCAAAGCAATTGTCGCCCTCTGCCTTTTGGCATCCTTTGCGTTGGCATCCGGTGCCTTCGCTCAAGACGGGGAGTGGCGACACGGAACCTCATTGCTTGGCCCGGTGAAGTATCCAGCTGGATTTGCACGGTTTGACTACGTCAACCCAGATGCTCCAAAAGGTGGCCAGGTGCGGTTTGCCCAAAACGGCACCTTCGATACATTGAACCCGGTTTTACCAAAAGGTGATCCGGCAATAGGTCTTGGCCATGTCTATGAGCGGCTCATGACCAGTTCCATGGACGAGCAGGCATCCGAGTATGGCCTGCTGGCAGATGCACTGCGTTATCCAGATGATTATTCTTCCGTAACCTACCGGTTGCGCGAAAACGCCCGCTGGCATGATGGCAAGCCGGTAACGCCGGAAGATGTGGTTTGGTCGTTCAATGTCACCACCGAGCTGGATCCGCAAAAGCGATTTTATTACAAGCATGTGAAATCGGCAGAAAAGACAGGCGACCGCGAAGTAACATTCACTTTTGACCAGGTTAACAACCGTGAGTTACCACATATCGTCGGTCAGCTTTTGGTGCTGCCTAAACATTGGTGGGAGGGCACAGACCCCAAGGGCAACAAGCGCGACATCCGCGCCTCCACTCTGGAGCCGCCTATCGGATCGGGCCCATACATGGTCAAGCACATCAACCCGGGCCGATCAATAACCTATGCGCGGGTTGGCGACTATTGGGGCCGCAATGAGAACGTCAGCATTGGCTATTACAATTTCGATGAAATCAAATACGAATTCTTCCGCAATGATACCGCAGAGTTTGAAGCGTTTAAATCTGGTGCGATAGATTGGCGAGAAGAATCCACCGCAAAAGTGTGGGCAACCCAATATGAGTTTCCCGCGATCAAAGATAACCGGGTGGTCAAAAAGATTTTTGAAAATCGCCATCGCACTTCGGGCCTTATGGTCGGTTTTCTGCTCAATCTGCGGCAAAAGAAATTCGACAACCCCAAGCTGCGCCAAGCTCTCAATTATGGCTTTAACTTCGAAGAGTTAAACCGGTCGCTTTTTTATGGCCAATACTCACGCATTGGCAGCTATTTCTATGGCAATGAGCTGGCTTCTGGCGGGCTGCCGCAAGGCAAGGAACTTGAAATCCTCAAGGGCCTGAAAAGCCCGGTGCCTGAAGAAGTGTTCACCACCGTTTTCGAAAACCCCAAGGGCGACACTCGCACCGATGACCGCAATAACCGTCGCCAGGCGCTGCGCTTGCTCAAACAGGCCGGTTACGTGGTTAAAGATGGCTGGGCGATTGATCCTGAAACGGGCAAACCACTTACCATCGAGCTCATTCTAAACGGCCCCGCGTTTGAACCTTTGTCGCTTCGCTATAAAGACACTCTAAAGCGCATTGGCGTGAACTTGAAAATCCGGGTGCTTGATTCATCGCAATATATTGCGCGCCTCAGAAACCGGGACTTCCAGATGATCTATTCCGGCTGGGGTCAATCTCTCTCGCCAGGCAATGAGCAGTTTGATTATTTTGGTTCGGCTGCTGCCGACAAGGACAGCTCGCAGAACTACGCCGGCATCAAGAACCCGGCAGTGGATGAACTTATCAACAAAGTCGTATTCGCCAAAGACCGCGAAGAACTCATTGCCGCCAGCAAAGCGCTGGATCGGGTGTTGCTGTGGAACCATTACATCGTACCGGGGTGGTCTTTGCGCGCTTCACGCATTGCGCATTGGGATAAGTTCTCACACCCAGACCCATTACCCTATTATGCGATCGGTTTTCCTTCAATCTGGTGGTATGACGATGCCAAAGCGGCAGCGGTGACCAAATGAGGATGCGGTTTGCTTCATTCATTTTTGCTGCGGCAATTTCAATAACGTCCGCGCAGGGCGAGCCACGCCATGGCCTCTCCGCATTCGGTGATTTGAAATACCCGGCAGACTTCAGCCATTTTGAGTATGTGAACGCAGATGCCCCCAAAGGCGGTCAGCTTTCAATGATCGGCACTGCCGGGTTGATCACCTTCAATAGCTTTAACGGCTACATTCTGAAAGGCGATGCCGCTCAGGGTCTGAGCTATCTGTTCGACACATTGATGGTGCGCGCAGAAGATGAACCAGACGCCGTCTATGGTTTGGTCGCAGAAACGGCCGATGTTGCCAGCGACGGCCTCTCGGTAACCTTCAAATTGCGTGATGACGCGAAGTTTGCTGATAACAAGGC
>CAJQND010000131.1 GCA_905479595.1 uncultured Hyphomicrobiales bacterium | reverse complement strand
CTCAACACTGAACCAAACTATATCAATGCTGCAGCGGTAGCAGGGAGCAAAACAAGAAACCCTACGTTTTCTTTTTAACCTGAGCGGCCAGACAAAAAATGACTAAGCCAAAAATACTCGGAGTACGCTACGCATGTGCTGATCCCAGCGTAAAGAGTGATTTCTATATTTCGGTTTTGGGCATGTCTCGAATTGCAGAGCATCGATTTGGATATGAAGGTCAGGGAGCCTGGTTGGAATTTGAAACGGCAAAATCGCCCGATAAATACGTTGCACACCGGCATGATCTTTATTGGAAAATTGCGATTGCTGTTCCAGATTTGGAACTGGCATGCCATCAACTGCGAGCGTGTGGAATTAATGTCTCTGATCCTCATCAATTTCAGGATGTCGGATACCTCGCTCACTTTTGCGATCCGGAAGGGTTTCAGATAGAGCTAATTCAACACCAGTTTGAAGGCAAAAAACCGAGCGTTCAGGCTGATGAAAATTTGTTGGGCGGTGGTCCCACACTTAATCTAGTTACGTTGCGGACGACGGATATTGCTCGGGTTCGAGCGCTCTGTGAGATTCAGTTGGGGATGAAGCTCCTGTCGATTCAACCGATTAAAGACTATGACTTTACCCTATATTTTTTTGCTTTTACCGATGAGAAGCTACCAGATTCTGACTTGGAAAGTCTCGTGAATCGTGAGTGGGTGTATCAGAGGCCTTATTCGATCCTTGAGGTACAGTATTTGCACACTAACGAAAGGCTTTTGGAAAAACCGGCTGGAATGCCTGGTTACCTTGGAACCGTCTTGTCAGACAAAACACAATGCAAGAAACACGAATTGGCAAGCCTCAATCTCATCGTCAATTCATGATGAAAAAGTGGACAGAAGAGCAAGGTGTCTGACATCATCAGTTAGTCTGCTTCAGACAAATCCGCGCTCCCCTAAATGCCGGTGCAGAGGTGGTGAACTTGTGATATGATGCACTTAACAAGCGAAGATGCAGTTGGAAGAAGTCATGGACCAGTATTTTGATTTGGGTGAACATACATTCCCCATCACCACAACGTCTAAAGATGCGCAAGTATGGTTCGACAGAGGCCTTTTATGGACATACGGATATAATCACCAAGAGGCCGTTGCCTGCTTCGACAAGGCTATTGAAGCTGACGCAGAGTGCGCCATGGCACATTGGGGAAAAGGGTATGCTGCCGGACCAAACTACAATATGCCTTGGGATTTGTTTGACGACGCAGGTCGGGCAGAAGCGCTGGCAACCGGCCATGCCTATGCCCAATCTGCACTTGAACTTGTCGAAACGGTAAAAGATTGGGAAGGTGCTTTAATTCGTGCATTGGGTGCCCGCTACCCGCAGCCCGAAATCATCGATGATATGCAACCGTGGAACATCCAGTTTGCGGATGCAATGCGCGAAGTTTTTAATGCCTATGATGACAACCTTGAAGTCAGGACAGTGTTTGCTGAAGCATTGTTAAACCTTACTCCTTGGAAAATGTGGGATCTCCCAACGGGCCGACCCGCCAAAGGTGCAAAGACAGAAGAAGCGCAAGCGGTTCTTGAAGATGCGATGGAAAACCAGCCTAAAGCCTGGCAACATCCAGGTTTGCTCCACCTGTATGTTCACCTTATGGAAATGTCACCTTTCCCGGAAAAAGCCCTCAAGGCGGGCGATGTATTGAGGACATTAGTGCCGGATTCCGGTCACCTTATTCATATGCCAACTCATATTGACGTCTTGTGTGGTTTTTACCGCGATGTTGTTCATTGGAATGAGGTCGCAGTGGAAGTAGATAAAAAATTCTGGCAGAAAAACGGACCCTTCAACATCTATTCTGGATATCGGCTCCACAACTATCATTTTGTTATTTACGGAGCTCTTTTTCTTGGGCAATTCGAGCCTGCAATGCGCGCCATTCGTGGCGCTGCAGAGACTGTGCCTGAAGAGATGTTACGTATAGAAAGTCCGCCTATGGCGGATTACTTCGAGAGCTATTTAGGCTTTGAACCGCATGTTCTGGTGCGATTTGGGAAATGGCGCGAGGCGATAGATTTGCAACTTCCAGATGACCCTGAACTCTATTGTACGCTGGCGGCAAACGTCCATTATGCGCGCGGTGTGGCTCATGCGGCACTTGGAGAAATTGAAGCTGCGGAATCTGAGGAAAAGTTATTCCATGAAGCAGTAAAGCGCATTCCTGAGACGCGCCTGCTGCATAATAACAGTGTCAAGGATTTGATGGCGATTGGTGCTGAAATGCTCCGCGGTGAGATTCTTTACCGCAAAGGTGAATTTGAAGAGGCATTTGCTGCATTACGGCGCTCCGCTGCGCTTGACGATGGCTTGCCCTATGACGAACCGTGGGGTTGGATGCAACCCACCAGGCATGCCCTTGGAGCGTTGTTGTTGGAACAGGGTCGAACCGAAGAATCCGAAGCGGTATTCCGTGAGGATTTGGGTCTTGGTGGTCAACTTTCACGCGCGACGGTGCATCCGGATAATATCTGGAGTTTGAAGGGGCTTCATGACTGTCTGGAGGCCCGGGACGAGAAAGTTGAAATTGTGCAGATAAGGCAGCGGTTAGACCTGGCGCAGGCGAGAGCCGACCGTGCCGTTGCTGCGTCATGTTTCTGCGCACAGGCAGCGTTAAAAGCTGCAGAATGAAGTGCTGCCCTTATTGAATTGAACCAAGAGTATGTGCACGGCGCGGGCCGAATAATCTTTCGTTCCTTCATTCGAATGAATTTCAGATAGAAGAAGATGATAGCATAATTTTAGTTCCATGAAGAATCAGGCATTCAACATCTGCTCACCCGTGTCTGAGACCCTAAATCAGCCCGATACATAACAAGGGCTGCACACGGCCGAAAACCCTAATTCCTTACAATTCTCGTCTGCGAAATAATAGATGCATAGCAATCGCGGATGTCAGACTAAGTAAAGCAGCTGTGGTCAGCGCGATAGAATAGCTACCTACCACGTCGAACAGGCTTCCAGCCAACCAGGGAGCGGTTAATCCTGCGACGCCCCAAGCGGTAAATACTCTCCCGTATATAAGGGGGCTGTTGGCCATTCCAAACATCTTGGCAATCATTGAAGGATAAACCGAAATTATCGCTCCATAACAAAACCCGACGCACGCCAAACCACCAAGCACGACCGACCCAGAGCTGGTGAATGTCAAAACTGCCAGGACAACAGATGCAAACATGGATAAGCCACCAACCAAAAACCTGGGAGACAAGCGATCGGTCATATACCCACCAAGAAGACTTCCTACCAAACTGAAGCCAGCAATGAAAGTTGGTGCGACCCAGACGAATTTCCCAAGACCGGTTATTCTGGAAATCTCAGCCGCATGGCCAATGATCATAAGGCCAGAGAAAACACCTGTGCAGTAACCTATCCAAAGCAGCCCAACTTCACTGGTTGGGACCGATTGACTCAAAGATGAATTCACTGGGGCTTTTAGTTTAGCTTTGGTGTGGCGAAGCAAAAATGCACTTGCAACTGCCACGGCAACCAAAGAAACGGTTAACCCCAACATGGCAACTTTAAAACCACCAAAAGAGATCGCCCACAGAAAAAGACCCGGAGCGAACATGGCACCTGCTGCATAGCAAGCCGTAACGGCTCCCATGGCCATGCCTTCCCGGTTCCGATTTGTTTGCGCAACAAACTGCAATCCAAATCCGTATCCGGCACCGTTTGCAGCACCGAACAAAAGGCTATAGCCAATAAATACGACAACAAGATTGGGTGCGTATGCAGCAATCAATGCCCCCGTAGCAGCAGAAAGCCCAGATGTAAGTAAAATAGCACTCGCGGGCCAAAGTGAAAAAAATTTCGGACCTATTAAGACAGATATCGTCAGTGATATCAGCGCGAATGAGTATACCAAGCTGACGTTTGCTCGGGACGCATTAAAGGCCGTTTCTAGTGGCACCAAGAATATTGAAAATGCGTGGACCGAGCCTAAGACGAAGCAAAGCAAACCGACAGCGAAAATGGCCCTTTTATCGCTTGCACTGCAGGCTTCGATTTCCACTCTATTATTTCCATGCAATGTTGCGTCTAGATTGTGAGGCAAAGAATTGAATAACAGAATTCACAGCCAAGTCGAAAGTGCCCATATCACAGCATCAACAAAACCAATGTGGGAGATGCTCGTTAATACATCAAACCGCGTCGGTAAGATCATTTTCTCGAGTTTTTGAACACTAGGGTCATTGAGTGATGTCCGCAGACAATTTGCAATGCAGACGTCCTCTTGCAAATCCAAAACAGCAGTTTTGCGCCATTGCAACCTAGCTAGGTTATTGTTGTCTGAACAAGAACGGTGCGTTACTTAATGAAGATGATCAATGTCCAAGACTGGTTGCGAGAACACGGGTTCAAACAATATGCCGAGTTGTTTGAAGAAAATGAAATAGATGGCGAAGTTCTTTTTGACCTGACCAATGATGACCTGAAAGACTTGGGGATGCCGCTTGGGTCGCGCAAAAAGCTGTTGAAGGCTATAGCAAGCACATCAGAGCAAGAACCCCAACCGACGGGTGGACAACCTATATCTGCCGCTGCTGGAGAACGTCGCCAAGTTACCGTGCTGTTCGCCGATATAGCTGATTTTACCTCCATATCTGCACGCCTTGGCGCTGAGGCGACGCATGATGTGCTGAACCGGTATTTCGAGCTCGCGGATCGTATCGTTGAAGAATTTGGAGGTTCGATTGACAAGCATATCGGCGACAATGTCATGGCCGTTTTTGGGGCACCCGTGGCCCATGACAATGACCCCGAGCGTGCGGTACGCGCGGCATTGGCTATTCACGAAGCCGCCGCCGGGATAGAGTTGGAGGCCGGTGTTGTACTTCGCTTGCATATTGGCATTGCCAGCGGTCAGGTCGTGGCCAGTAGCACCGGCAGCGAAAGCCACCGAGAATATACGGTAACTGGCGATTCTGTGAACCTTGCAGCCCGTTTGGAAGGCTTGGCAAAGCCTGGACAGACGCTGGCATCAGAAACCGTGCAACAGCGCACGTCCGGGTTATTTGCAGCAACACAGCTTGGTCGTCAGCACCTTAAGGGGATTGAACAACCGGTTGCGGTCTGGCGCATTGAAGGCAATGTTGAGGCCATAGATCACGGGCGTGGCACAATATTTGTCGGACGGCGCAGCGAGTTAAGCCAGTGCAGTGCCCTCATTGAGCAGGCCGCCGCGACAGGCGAAGGCCAGACAATCTTGCTGCGTGGGGCGGCGGGCATCGGCAAAACCAGACTGGCTGAAGAAGCGCTAAATACAGCACAAACTGCAAATTTTGCATTGCATCGTTGCCTGATCCTTGATTTTGGGTCGCGTAAGGAACAGGACGCAATTCATGCGTTGGTACGAAGTCTTTTGGGTTTATCAGGATCAAGTAGTGAGGCTCAGCGCCTGCAGGCTTGCGATGACGCCTTTGACTCAGGTGCATTTAGCGAAGCTGACCGGGTGTTTTTGAATGATCTAGCAGACCTTCCGCAACCAGAAAATTTACGCCATCTCTTCGAAGCAATGGATGCCGCGACCCGCCGCTCTGGCAGACGCAAGCTGATTGCTGGATTGGCCGCTTGGGCGAGCAGAACCCAGCCGCAAATGATTCTTATCGAAGATTTGCATTGGGCCGATGCGCAAACACTTGATGTCCTCGCCTCAATCATGGCTGTTGCCAGGGAATGTCCGGTGGTGCTGGTGGCAACGACCCGTCCAGAGGGTGATCCGCTTGAGGGTCCATGGCGTTCTCTCGCTCAAGAACAGCCGGTGAGCATCATAAATCTTGGGGTGCTTCGCGCCAGTGAGGCCCAAGAAATGGCGGCAGGTTTTGTAGACGCCAATCAGGAACGACTAGCCAAGTGTTTAGAGCGTGCTGGCGGGAACCCGTTATTTCTGGAACAATTGCTGCAAAATGCCACTGAAAGTGCTTCCGACGCTGTTCCCGGTTCCATCCAAAGTCTGGTATTGGCGCGGATGGACCGCCTTGACCCGATGGACAGTCAGGCCATACAAGCCGCATCGGTCTTTGGACAGCGTTTCGCGTTGACGGCGTTGCGAAACCTTCTTGCTTCGCCAAATTATGACTGTGCACAATTGCTCAACCATCAAATGATCCGCACGGAAGGAGATGATTTCCTCTTCGCTCATGCGCTGATTCGAGACGGGGTCTACGGTTCGATATTGACCGCGGAACGCAACCAACTGCACCTAAAAGCGGCAGATTGGTTTGCCAACAATGATTTGGCGCTGCGTGCTGAGCATCTGTCTATGGCCTCGGACCCACGCGCTGCGCATGCATATCTTGACGCAGCACGATCTGAACTGGCTGAGTATCGCTATGATCAAGCAATCACCCTGCTGAACAAAGGTAGTCAAATAGCGGATCAAACAAGCGATAGAGTAGAACTGGCGCTATCGCTGGGTGAGGCCCAGCATAATGTCGGCGCACTTGAGGAGGCGCGTGCAGCTTTTACAGCAGCTCTCGAGATTACTGAAGATGATACCGCTCGATGTCGTGCTTTACTTGGACTGGCGAGCGTGAAACGCATCACTGAGGATCTGGCCGGGGCGCTGGCTGATCTTGATGCCGCCCAGGCCGCAGGAATCCGGCTTGGCCTGTTGGGCGAGCAGTCGCGAGCTTGTTATCTACGCGGCAATATCGCGTTCCCACAGGGCGATACCGAGACGTGCCTGCGCGAACACGCTAGCGCGTTGAAGCTTGCACGCGAGGCTGGTTCGGCAGAACTGGAAGCTGCTGCTCTTGGCGGACTGGCGGATGGGGAATATTTAAGAGGCCATTATCGACGCGCTTCTGAACGTTTCACCGAATGCGTTGAGATCAGCCGTGAAAATGGTTTCGGTCGAATTGAGGTTGCCAATCAACCAATGATGGCATTCACCTTGATGTGGTGTGGCGATACTCAAAGGGCGCTGAATGCGACGCTTGAGGCAGTGGAAAACGCAACACGCATCGGCCATGGTCGCGCCGAAATGCTTGCCCACAATGCAGCTTTTGAACTGTACAAGGCTCAGGCAGAATTTGTCCCTGCACGAATGCATGCCAACCAGGCCCTTGGACTCGCGCAACAGCTCGGCGCGGGACGCTTTGAGGCGATGCAAGAAACCTATATCGTTGAGTTGGACTTTCTCCAGGGAGAACGCAAAACAGCATTAAAAAATGTGCGCGTTGCCCTGGCACATTGCCGTGATGTTGGCATGTCATTTGTCGGACCCAAGGTTCTGGGAGGTTTTGCCCTTGTCATCGACAATGAAGCCGAACGGCACGCAGCAATTGCCGAGGCGGAAGCCCTTCTTGCGGCTGGCTCAGTCAGTCACAATTATCCATATTTCAGGATTTTTGCCATCGATGCATGTTTGAATGCCGGAGAATATGACGCGGCCTACCATCACGCTAATGAGCTTGCGGCGTTTAATCCAAAGGAAAAACTGCATTTGATTGAATTTTGCGCGCAACGCGGGCAGGTCCTGGCCCGGGCTGGCCGGGGGGATAAGTCGAGTGAAGTCATTTCCGAACTTGATCAATTGATCTTGGCAGGTGAGCAGATGTTGCAAACGCTTAAGGTTGCTGATTTACGGAAAACACGTGCGGCCTTTCTCGACTAGACTCTTTCGAGCAGAGTTAGAACTTGTAATTTAGCTGTTATTTCCGTTCTGGGTTGTTGCTGTTGAAAACTCGTGATTTCTATAGCGCACTTTTAGTAGAATTTGGTTTCGTTTTGAATCACACACATGTTTGCCGTGAGGCGTTATGGAAACTAACTGTTGTTGCTACACGTAATTTCAGAGGTTTCGGCTGTTGGTAGATCGCAAAAGTTGGGCCATACCAGTTAATCTGACAATGCTCTGGGAAAGCCTAGTAGGGGATAAATTTTGATAAGATTTTTAGTTCAAGGCGAATACCTGACGTTCATCACAATTCTGGCCGCCTTGATTATGTCGCTCAGCTTTCATGAATTCGGTCATGCTTTTGCAGCAAAACGATTTGGCGATGACACAGCGGAGCGAGAAGGTCGGTTAACGATTAATCCTATTGCCCATATCGATGTAATGGGATTGTTGATGGTTATGATGATAGGGTTTGGATACGCCAAACCAGTACCAACCAATCCGCGAAACTATAACTCGTTCTGGGCACAATTGGTTGTCGCAGCAGCAGGCCCATTGGCCAATCTAGTTATAGCAATTGTTAGCTACAATATCTTCCTCTATGGCGTGCAATCTGGTTGGCCAATTTTCTCAGATCCCAGTGTGCGGCAAATTTTCAATATTGTGGTTGTCGTAAACCTTGTGCTCCTTGTGTTTAATCTAATCCCTCTTGGCCCGCTGGATGGTCATTATATCTTACCTTACTTTCTGCCGCGCAAACTCGCTTCGCAATATCAGCTGCTGAATGCGCGATACGGATCCTATCTGTTTCTGGGTTTGATAATTCTATCGATTGCCGGGGTGCCGATTTTTAGTTTTGTATTCAATGTCGGAGTTGGAATTTTGCCCTACATTGCTTTCGTTGGATGAGAGTTGGCGCCAATATAATCGAATGAAAAGTCTCCATCGAGCCGGACAACTTCGCTCAAGGTACTGTCAGAGAAAACTTTGGTGCGATTGGGACAGCGGTATCCTGGCCTGCCGAATGTCCAAACCAAGCCCTTTCCGCTATCTTAAAACGACTCCTGAGGCTTTTTGCATCAATTCATTCTTCAACTCATATCTATGGCTTTGTTAGCTTAATCTGACACTGCTAGTAATTTTGATCTGGTACATAACCCTCAAGCACTACGTTTCCCTTTTTGTGCCCACCTTCAACATATTGATGCGCCTCTACAATTCGATCAAGCCGATAGCGCCTGTCAATTACGATATCTAATTTTCCAGTTTTTATTAAATTTCTGACTTCAAAAAGTAACTGCTTGAGAACCGCCTTTGGTAAAACACCGGTGGCAGAGAATTTGGCCTTCTTCTTGCCAAACATCGATGTCCAAAACATTGAACAGAGAGTTCCATCAAGGACCGGCGACAGATAAATTCCGTTGGGGGTGAGAGCAGACTTGCACATTGAGAACGAACTTTTTCCGACAGTATCGTAGATAATATCCCAGACTAAGTTAGTCTTTGTAAAATCAACTTTCGCATAGTCGATGACTTGATCTGCGCCAAGTGATCTGACCAAGCTGTCATTGGATAAACTGCAGACGCCCGTTACGTGGGCTCCATAATACTTTGCAAGTTGGACAGCCGCGGTCCCAAGACTTCCGGAAGCTCCATTGATCAACACACGTTGACCTGCCTTGATATCCACCAATCGTTTTAGGAAGTTCATGGATGTGAGAGGCCCGTCGCAGATCGTGGCTGCGGCATTGAATGACAGGTGTTCAGGCATCTTCATTATCAAACCGTCTTGCGGGACACAGGTAAATTCAGCATTCGAACCAAAGCCGAAAACCGTTTCACCAAAAACGCTGTCTCCAATTTTAAATGCGCTGACCTTGGAGCCTATAGCTTCAATTTTTCCCGCAAAACCCGTGCCTGAAACGCTTTTCTTTGGTTTGAGAATACCAAGAAACAACCTTCCAAAGTATGGTGTGCCGCTTCGCATGAGCGTATCAGCAGCGGTCACACTTGATGCGCGCACCTGAATAACAACTTCATTTGGTTTGGGCTTTGGACAAGAGAGTTCCATTAATTTCAGAACGTTTGGTGGCCCGTACTTTGTGGTCACGGCAGCAAGCATGTTTATTCTCCAATGCTTTAAATGGATTGTGTTAGGTCAAAATACTTATGCATAAATAGGAAGGAAATTGACTAATTATGGAACTATGATATGCATATTTGCATGGATTGGAGATCTGTCAATTTTGACTGGAACCGTGCCCGTGCGTTTCTTGTCACCGCCGAAGAGGGGTCATTGTCGGCTGCTGCCCGCGCCCTTGGCCTCGCACAGCCAACACTTGGTCGGCAGGTGAGTGCGCTGGAACAGGAGTTGGGGGTCGCGCTGTTTGACCGGCTCGGGCGGGCGCTGACACTCACCCCCAGCGGGCTGGAACTGCTGG
>CAJQND010000130.1 GCA_905479595.1 uncultured Hyphomicrobiales bacterium | reverse complement strand
GGTTTCGCTGAATACCGCTTTCATGCCCGGCTCCTCAATTTTGTTATCTGGAAATCAGATGCCCGTTTTCCATCTCGATAATCCGGTCCATCTGCCCCGCCAGCTCCAGATTATGAGTGGCGACCAGGGCAGACAAGCCCTCTTCGGAAATGAGTTTTAAAAGCTCGGAATAAACCCCAGCGGCGGTTTTTGGATCGAGATTTCCCGTTGGTTCATCGGCCAGCAGAACTTTTGGAGAATTTGCCAGGGCGCGGGCAATGGCGACCCGTTGCTGTTCGCCACCGGAAAGTTGCGCCGGGCGGTGTTCCAGTCGTTTTGACAGGCCCAGCCGTTCAAGCAGATCGCCTGCGCGGGCTTTCGCCTGCGCCTTGCTGTGCCCGGCAATCATCAACGGCATGACGACATTTTCAAGCGCTGAGAATTCCGGCAACAGATGGTGGAACTGATAAACAAAGCCGATCTCATCGCGGCGCGTCGCGGTGCGGTCACGCTCGCTTGCAGCCGACATATCACGCCCGGCCACATAAACCTCGCCAGCATCCGGCGCTTCCAGCAGGCCGGCAATATGCAACAGCGACGATTTGCCAGCACCTGATGGCCCCACCAGAGCAACCAGTTCACCAGCAAATAATTCCATGCTGGCGTCTTTGAAAACATCCAGCCGCGCCCGGCCCTCGCCGAAATAACGCTGCACATGGCTTAAAGACAGAACCGGTTTACTCATAGCGCAACGCCTTTACCGGATCGAGTTTGGCCGCTTTCCAGGAGGGGTAAAGCGTCGAAATAAAGGACAAGAACAACGACATGCCGACCACAGTGGACACTTCTGCCCAGTTGATTTCCGCTGGCAGCTTGGAGAGATAGTAAAGCTCCGGCGAGAACAGTTCTGTCCCCGTCAGCCACGACATGAACTGGCGAATACCTTCAATGTTGGCGCAGAAACTCAAGCCGAGAATTAACCCGGCAATGGTTCCGCCCACACCAATCGCAGCACCGGTAATAAAGAAAACCCGCATAACAGCACCACGCGAGGCCCCCATGGTGCGCAAAATTGCGATGTCGCGGCTTTTATCCTTCACCAGCATGATCAGGCCGGAAACAATGTTCAACGCTGCCACCAGGATAATCAGGGTAAGAATGAGAAACATCACATTGCGCTCAACCTGCAAGGCGTTGAAGAATGTCTGGTTGGTCGTTTTCCAGGAAAAGAACCGCAAACCCGGCCCGCCCGCCAATTGCAACGGTGCCAGATATTCATCCACCGCATCAGGATCGTCGACCATCAGTTCAATGGCGGACGCGCCCTCCTCCTGCACAAAATAATCCTGCGCTTCCTTAAACGGCATCAGCACGAAGGTGTTGTCATATTCAGACATACCGATTTCAAACACTGCAACAATGGGAAAGGCCTGGATGCTTGGGGTAACCCCAAACGGGGTTACCGGCCCGCGCGGGCTGATCAAGGTGATTTCGTCACCCAGCCCGACCCGGTGCTTGAGCGCCAGCCTGGTCCCGATCGCCACGCCTCCCGATTTGCCAAAGCCTTCAAGAGTGCCGCGCAGGTTTTCATTGTTGATCGATGGCAGGGTTTTAATGTCCGCCTCGCGAAGCCCGCGCACCAGCACCCCGCTTGCGGTCTGGCTGGACGATGCCATAACCTGGCCTTCCACATAGGGAATGGCGCTTTTAATACCTTTGACGCCCTTCAACCGCGTGGTCGCGTCTTCGTAATCCTCAATTACCCGACTAACGCTATAGACCGCGTAATGACCGTTAATGCCGAGGATTTTGCCAAGCAGTTCCTTGCGAAAGCCGTTCATTACGGCCATCACGATAATCAGGGTCGCAACACCGAGCATGATGCCGAGAAATGAAAACCCGGCAATGACCGATATGAAACTTTCCTTGCGTCGCGACCCAAGGTAGCGCCGCGACAACATCCACTCATAAGCGGAAAAAGCTTTGGTTCCCGAAGCCATAAGGCGAGTATTCCCTACAGTGAGGTCAATTGATTGATGGCCTCTTCAAGCCCGACAGATTTGCGTTCGCCGGTTTGACGGTTCTTCACCTCAACCTGGCCTTCTTTAAGGCCACGCGGTCCAGCGATAACCTGCCATGGCAAACCGACCATATCCATGGTGGCAAATTTTCCGCCCGCCCGGTTATCGGTATCGTCATAAAGAACATCGAGACCGGCATTGCTGAGTTCAGCGTAAATCTTTTCACACGCCGCATCGGTATCCGCATCACCTGCCTTGAGGTTGATCAGTCCGACATCGAATGGCGCCACCGCCTGCGGCCAGATAATGCCGTCATCATCATGGCTGGCCTCGATAATGCCCGCCACCAACCTGGAAACACCAATGCCATAGGAACCTGAATGCACGGGCACCGCTTTGCCATCAGGCCCTTGCACCAGGCATTCAAGCGGGGTGGAGTATTTCGTGCCAAAGAAGAAAATGTGACCGACTTCGATGCCCCTGCCCTCAACTCGCTGGTCATCGTTGAGTTTCTCAAACTCCGCCGGATCATGAATTTCATCGGTGGCGGCATAATGCGAGGTAAACCCGTCAATCGCAGATTGCAGCCCGTCCACATCATCCTGGTCGATATTTTCCTGGTTCCAGTTTTTCTCAAGATAGCTGCGGTCGAAGAACACCGCCGACTCCCCGGTATTGGCCAATACTAAAAACTCGTGGCTCAAGTCGCCGCCAATTGGTCCGGTATCCGCGCGCATTGGAATGGCTGTCAGGCCCATGCGCTGGAAAGTACGAAGATATGCAAGGAACATCTTGTTATAGGAATGCCTGCCTGCTTGCGCAGACATATCAAACGAATAAGCATCTTTCATCAGGAATTCACGTCCGCGCATAATCCCGAACCGGGGGCGCACCTCATCACGGAATTTCCATTGAATATGGTATAGGTTGCGCGGCAGATCTTTGTAGGACTGCACCCCCGACTTGAAGATATCGGTGATCATTTCTTCGTTGGTCGGGCCATATAGCATATCGCGATCATGGCGATCTGTGATGCGCAACATCTCTTTGCCGTAGTCATCATAGCGGCCCGACTTGCGCCAAAGATCAGCCGACTGGATGGTTGGCATCAAAACTTCAATGGCACCAGCGCGGTCTTGTTCCTCGCGCACGATCTGTTCGATTTTGCGTAAAACCCGGTGGCCGAGAGGCAACCAGGAATAAATTCCGGCACTTTCTTGCCGGATCATTCCCGTGCGCAGCATAAGCCGATGGGAAACGATTTCCGCTTCTTTCGGATCGTGGCGGAGAATGGGCATGAAATATTTGCTTAAGCGCATGATAACAACGTCCAAAAGAGAGCTGATTCAGTGCATTCTTGTAGGCTATCCCGGCAATTAAACAAAGACCGTTTACGTTGATTGCCCAAAAAACGCGTGATTCTTGATTTCATGAGAAAAACACATGACAGCAAGCGAGTGAACCGGTATGGTCCCCCTCAATAAGAAGAAGACGAATGGGTAGAGGCGAAAACGCAAAGGCATTCTTGCCATAAAAATGCGTAAACCCCGGCCCAAGTCCAGGGAGGAAGAGGACTTCTGGCGCGGCCCCGTTAACCGGGATTTCCGCAGCCGCCTTTCAAATAAGGCGAAGAAGCCCAAAAAACTTAAAAAGCAAAGCCTTCGCGGGCTTTGCTTTTTTTGTTTCCGCGCCAGATTTCGACTTAAAAGCCTATCCGCCCGGCATGAATGAAAATGTATCCAGGGTGATCAGGCCATTAACGCGCACATAGTAGAAGATTGCGAAAACCACACCGGCAATTGCTGTTGTCGCAGCGAACTTTAATGCCAGGCGCGGCACCAGCGGCGAGCTCGGAGCATGACCGGCATCAACTTTACTGCCATCTTCATGGGGCGAGCGCGCACCCCAAGGCAGCACAGTGAACAATACCAGCCACCAGATGATAAAGAAAAAAGCCAACCCGCTCGTCAACGACATATGCGTGTTCCTATCTAGGCAAGCACTTAAGCTTGTTCCAATTCCACCAAAGTGCCGCACAAATCTTTTGGATGCAGAAAGAGCACCGGCTTCTTATGGGCACCTATTTTTGGTTCTCCGTCTCCAAGAACCCGTGCCCCTTGCGCCTGGAGGTGATCACGCGCGGCAATAATGTCATCCACTTCATAACAGATATGATGGATGCCCCCAGCAGGGTTTTTTTCCAGGAACCCGGCAATTGGTGAACCTTCACCAAGCGGTTCCAGAAGCTCTATCTTGGTATTGGGCAATTCGACAAATACAACCCTGACCCCATGGTCTGGCTCGTCTTGCGGGGCAGAAACCTTGGCCCCTAATGTGTTTTGATAAACAGCAATACCTGCCGCAAGGTCCGGCACTGCAATGGCCACGTGGTTTAAACGTCCTAACATGAATTCTTCCGCTTCAGGTTGAGTGGTTTTCTCAGTTCACAAGGGTGTAATAGGCGCAGTTTTTCAAGTTTTCAACTTAGCAATAAGCCGCGCGCGGGATTCAGGTGGCTGCAAACCCCGGGCGCTGAAAATATGCCGGTCGAGGAA
>CAJQND010000129.1 GCA_905479595.1 uncultured Hyphomicrobiales bacterium | reverse complement strand
CAGCTGCCTGTTTCCAGCCGTAGATCGTGAATTTTGGATCAGGAGCTTCGATGACAACGTGCTTCCAGCGTCCTGGCTCCGGTTCTACTCCAGAATGTTTACCAAAGAAGTTTGCCTCTTCCACAGCCGGCATACCCGTATGCGCGTCGGTGCTGCCGATCATGCCAAATTTAAACGGATTGGCCCCGAGCTTGCCCTCAAGTGACAGCCCGGTTTTGAGCGCCTCGCGGGCGTATTCAGCAGGCAGCATGTCGGGGGTCTTCGCTTCTGTGCCATCTAGGTTTGAGGCATCCCATGTTTCAAAATCGGCAAATTCGTCTTCTGGAGAAAGAAGCGGATGCGCTTCGCCATCCCCTTTGATTTGCGTCACCTCGGCGACCGGTTCAAATCGCGCACGTAACTGCGCCAGCTCTTTGGTCAGCGGTTTGCCGGCAAATGTGTTTACCGAAAACATCCGCCCATTACTGAGGTTTCCATTGTGAGGAATAGCGAGCACGTCACTCCCGGTTTTCTCCTCAAACCCGGCCAAATGCGCCCAGAGCTTTTCAGGGTTTTTGCTGTCAAACTGGGAGTATGGCCACGTCTGATTGGCGTCACGTGCTGAACCGCGAAAAACAACGTTCCGGTGAATATTATCACCGCCTTCAGATGTCCATTCATAACCAATCAACGCAGTAAACTTGCCAGGATCATTATATTTATCCGCAAGGGCGGTATAATTGCGCCAGGCATCACGTATTGCCTTATCATTGGATATAAGCGGCTTATCTCCCGATAAAGAGGCAACTATCTCCATCGCAGTAGCAAAAATTGTATCCTTGTTTCCGCTTTTCAGCGCGTCATACCACTTTTTCCCGGTTTTTGATTTCAGGATTTCCGGATCGCCGCCCAAGAGCTGCGGCATCAGGCCATACATCTCCGCATGATCAGAAATGACGAGAAAGTCCAGGGGCCGTGACAGTTTTGCCTGCAGTCCATGGGTCGTTGTGACTTCTTCACCGCGGGCAAAACGGAACGCGTTTTCTTGCGTCATCGTCGTCATTGTGCCGGCATCAACTGAAACCTGGGTATGTGTATGGGTATCGCCCCAAAAAACCTGTGTTGGAAAATTGCGCCCGGCATAGGGTGAAAACGCGTCAGGGTTCACACGTGCACTCACCGCTTCTTTGGAGGGCAGCATATCTTGCACCTGAGCGTGGGAAGTATTTATTGGCAACGCCAAGCATCCCAACGCAACAAAACCTCGAAGAAACCCAATTCGAACATAATGCAACACAATAAAACCCTCCAAAAACAATGTATTCACAAGTATTTTGCGGGCTTAATCATTGGTTTTTGAGGTTTGAGTGTCAAGTTTTAGTAAATACTCGCAATTTTACTGACAGAACAATCTCTGGAATTCTTTGCAAGTTTAGAAGAATAAACGCCTGGAGCGGGCGATGGGGATCGAACCCACGACACCCAGCTTGGGAAGCTGGTGCTCTACCACTGAGCTACGCCCGCGTTGGAACAATGGCTTATCACCACGCGGGCATAGGGTCCAGAGTGGGTCTATTGGCCTTAGGAAAATTCAATCAGGCGAGCTGGCGACTACCTAAGGGGCAGATGTCGACTTGACTAGCCGCTTCGTATTGCTTCCGCGAGACAGATGCCTTGCTCAACAGACCGAGCATTTCAAATCCGATGCCCGACGCGAGTGCCGAAGACACACAGGCGCTGTCATATTGCGGCGACAGCTCCATAATATCTGCACCAATCAGATTAACTCCACACAATCCGTCGAGGAATTCGCGGACTTCGCGCGCGCTTAGCCCAAACGGCACCGGAAGTCTGGTACCAGGCATAACACCGCAATCAAGAACACTTGTGTCCATAGTCAGATAGCACGGCATGTTACCGACCATCTTGCGGATTTGCTCTGCAACATTACCCGCTCCGCGCGCCTGTAAATTCCGTGCGGTGACAATATTCATTCCGGTTTCGCGGGAAAACTCCAAACCTGTCAGGCCACGGCCGCGCAGACCTGCTTGCGTAGATTTTTCAGGATCGATCAAGCCTTTAACAGTGGCCAAACGCAGGAACCCGCTATCGTTAAGACGTGGGCCGTGCTGGTCGCCACTGGCATTGTGGTGAGCATCAAGGTGGATCAGCGCCACAGGACGTTCACCATCCAGGGTTAATCCTTTAAGCACGCCATAAGTTGAAACATGTTCACCACCAACCGAGAAGGTCGAGATGCCGCGGCGGGCAAAATTGCGGTAGATCTTGGCAATGCGTTCAATATGTTTCGCCTGGCTTTGCTCGGCAATATTGAACTCAACGTCGCCCCAGTCGATAATCGAACTCGCATCAAAAACATTCAATCCGCTCGGCTCGTGGATCTCGCCTTGGCCAGCTGAGGCGAAGCGTAATGCACGAGGCCCCTGGCGCGGGCCAGAAAGATCATAGTTCGCAGATTTATCAAGCGGCACACCGACACAGGCAATATCTACATTTTCAAGACACTGCGTAAAAGGCGCTAAAAACATGCCTTCTCCCTGGACAGGACCACCATGATGGCTTGCCCCGGAATTTTGGATGCGTTCAAGAAGAGGGCCAATTTCAGGCCCATTTGCATAATGAAATGAATCTTTATCACTAAAATTGTTCGCCAGCCGCAAAGCTACGTCTGTATATTTTGCGATCTTAGCTTGATCGATTTTTGACAATGTGAAACCCCAGAAGACTGCAAGTACGTTTGCCGGACCTGTGGGTGCTATGTAGTCTCGAGCATCAGGGGGGTGTAAAGCGAGCAATATTCATGAATTCGATGAATCTGTCTCATGAACCCATGAATTCAACTGTTTTATGTGATTGAAGGGCAAATAATTGGCATTTGACGCACATATTTAAACTATTGTTCCTTTTTTTCAAAAAATAACTCATTTCATCACGGGAGTTCACAAGAAAGTGTCCTGCTAAAAACATGAAATATCGACGCCATTATCGAATGAATCGAACCTTCACCGGGACGGATTCGCAGAATTGCCATTTCCGTGTTGCGTTTTTTCCCAGTAAAATGGGGCGGTCAGAAACTGCCAGACCGCCAACCAGGCGCCACAGGAAATCAGAAGCCAATAAATGGGAATGAGCAGAACATCCAATGACAGCCTGGAAAGTTTACGGCGCTTGAGCGCCACCCAGCTTAACACCATGTTCACTCCAAAACCGGCGAGCAAAACCCACATTTGAACGGCAAACAGGATTTGCCCGGCAACATCAGTTCCTGAAGGTACCAACGACCCGGACACAGCCTTATATGCAATGAGAGCAAGAAAAAACGGATACCCAACAGCAGATAGCACTATGCCAATCAACAATATCTGCAAAACCAAAAACCGTAATATGCCGAGTTCACCAATCAGCTTCAGTGGCGCACGGTTGTGCACGAACCATGTCTGGATCCAGCCTTTAAGCCAGCGGGAGCGCTGGCGGGTCCAATTCCCTAACTGCCACACCGCTTCTTCATGGGTGGTGGATGCAAGCATCTCAATCCGGTAACCCACCCGCCCAAGCCGAATTCCAAGATCAGCATCTTCTGTGACATTGTAAGGGTCCCTTCCCCCTACCTCGCGCAAGATCTCAGTTCGAAAATAGTTTGACGTGCCGCCCAATGGCACT
>CAJQND010000128.1 GCA_905479595.1 uncultured Hyphomicrobiales bacterium | reverse complement strand
ACTTTTTGTTTCTTGCGACGCTTCCGATACTGGGTGCGTTGATTGGCGGCTCCTTGCTTGTCTTTTTCTTGCTGAATGTATTGGACGGGTGGTCGCCTGCTAAACTGTTGAAACATGGCGCAATCGCGCTCGTTTCCATGGGCTCCATGTGGCTGCTTTTCACTTATGGATTGCGGGTTATTTTGCCTCAAGGCGAAATTTTTACCACCCTATGAACACGTAACCTAAAGGGTCCTGATGGAAAATCTTGTCCTGGCATTGGCTGAAATAGCCACTATCAAAACACTTCTTTTGATGTGTTTTGGCGCTATTGCAGGCTTGCTCGCAGGTGCTATTCCAGGGTTCACCATTGCCATGGCAGTGGTGCTCACCTTGCCGTTCACGTTTTCAATGAACCCCTCGCAAGGTATTGCAACTATGATCGGGGTGTTTGTCGGAGGTCTGTCTGGCGGCCTCATGTCAGGTATTCTCATAGGAATTCCAGGTACGCCATCTTCCGTTGCCACCACATTTGACGGCTTCCCCATGGCGCGAAACGGCCAACCGGGCCTCGCTCTTGGGCTTGGGGTGTGGTCGTCGTTTTTCGGCGGGATCATTTCTGCCGTGTGTTTGATCGCGATCGCGCCGCAACTGGCGCGGGTCGGGCTTGAATTTCAACCCTGGGATTACTTTTCTCTGGTGTTCTTCGCACTCACAATCACTGCCAGTCTGGCAGGTGATAATCTTATCAAGGGATTGATCGCCGGCGGATTGGGTTTGTTGATTGCAACAGTTGGCGAAGAAGATATCAATGGTGTTTCGCGCTTTGATTTTGGCTCGGATTATTTACAGGAAGGATTTGCGTTTCTTCCCGTTCTCATTGGACTTTTTGCATTTAGCCGGTTGATGGCAGACATTCGCGATCCGGCTACATCATCGCGGTCCCTGACCCAGTCAGGTGATTTTGATATCCGAATTGAGCATATGAAGGCGGCCAAGATTGTGTTGTCCCGCTGGACCAATTTGCTGCGCTCCTCAATGATTGGTATTTTCACCGGGATCCTTCCTGCCGCGGGGTCCAGCATTTCAAATATTCTGGCCTATGACCAGGCGAAGAAGGCCTCAAAAGAGCCGGAGAAGTTTGGTACTGGATATGTTGATGGCATCATTGCGCCAGAATCTGCCAACAACGCTACGGCGGGTGGGTCGCTCATCATGATGATGGCTCTCGGAATTCCGGGCGACATTATTACAGCCGTTATGCTCGGCGCATTGCTGATCCATGATGTTGTCCCAAGCCCGAGTTTTATTGTTGAATCACCGGTTATTGCGAACTCGATCTTTATCGCCTTTTTCTTTGCTAATTTCCTGGTTCTGTTCCTGCAGTCGGTAACCTTGCGATTGTTTGTTCTTGTAACCAAAGTGAAAATGTATGTGCTGGCCGCCATCATTCTGGCCTATTGCGGCATTGGGGTTTTCGCGCTCAACAATATCGTCAATGACATGTGGACGTTGCTGCTCTTTGGTCTTGTTGGCTATATTTTGCGCAATCTTGGCTTTCCGCTGGCACCCGTTATTCTAGGGGTGGTGCTTGGGCCAATTGCTGAGCGCTGGTTGAGCCGGGCAACTGCGCTGTCAACCGACCTCAGCAATTTTGTCACCCATCCCTGGTCGTTGTTTTTCTTGATTTTGAGCTTGTTTTCCATGGCATTCGGGCTCTATCAACGCGATCTCGGCAAAAAACCATGGACGGTTTATTACACTCCGGCCTTGATGGTCTGTGTGTCGCCGCCACTCTTTATGATGGGTGGAGTGGTGCGCATCGGTTTGGCAGGGCTGTTATTCTGCCTGGGTATTTACGGGTTCATTCGTGGACGCCAAAAAGCCGCGGCGCTGTCTCAAACCTCCGCATAAGAAGTGATACGATCAGGACGTAGATCTAGAAGCAGCGATACGTGTACCTACCAGTTCACCTTGGCACCGATGGTACCGCGGGCCGATGCGACTTCGTTTTTGAAGCCGACGCGGCCGGTGATGTCGGTGTAGAGGCGAACACTAGGGGTGACCAGGAACGACCCACCGGCACTCATCTCAGCGGAGGTACCAGAGAAGTCTGTGGTGAATTTCGTGCCTGATGTCAGGACCTGGTTCTTACCCTTGAGCTCTTCAATCAGGTTCAGGCGGAAATACCCGAAACTCACATCTGAATGACCTTCCAGCGCAATACCGATGCGGCCTTCGAGGTTGTCGCCATCAAGAACAGAAAGAGCAACACCCTCACTGTCCACCGTGTTATCAAAGTCAGCCTTCGAATAGATCAACTGACCTTGTGGAACAAACGCCCATTGATCAGAGATCGCATGACGATAACCGGCTTCCAGAGAAAGCGCATAACCAAACCCGTCTGTTTTCGCGTGGGCAGTGCGTTCTGATCCATTGAGACCGAACTCGGTGGAATCTATATCCACATCATACCAGGTCGCCTGACCAACTGCGTCGAGATAGAATGTCTGGGCCTCGTTATAGAAGGTCACAGACCCGCCAACGCCATAGCCGTTGATATCGACATTGGCTATCTTTCCGCCAATGACATTCGCAACATCAGTATCCGAATTGCCGTAATGGCCCATGATGGACAAGACGAGATTGCCTTCATCAAGATCGAACCCGGCGAAATCAACACCGGCTTGCAAGAAGCCATGCGCAGTTTCAAAAGACGCACCAGATGAAGTCGCGCCACTACCGGCATCAAGCAACTTACCATGTGCACGGCCCCAAACGCCGGAACCATCGCCACGGCCATTGGCAGACCACCCGGTCTCACGATGACCAACACGCTCCCAGAGATTACCGAGATAATCACGGCCCATATCCTGCGCCACGCTCAACGCCGGAGCAAAACTCTCAGCCGTTGGAACAAACCCGGATGACTGCAAGTACCAGTCAGACCCAACCTGGTTCAGATCGTAGAGATACGCACCGGACGAAATCGTTGGGCTAACAAAATCACCCGCAGAAGACGTGCCCGCAACATCCACCACCAGCACATCATTGCCCGTCGCATCACCGCTGGATACATCGGCAACAGCAATCGTCGTCGTGCCGCCGGTCACATCGCCGCCATCCAATACTTCAGAACCAGTATAGCTGGCAGCGGTTATAGTCGCTGTATCAGAGCCAATGCCGCCATCAAATGCGCCAAGCGTACCAGATGACCAGGTGAACTCGTCATCGCCATCACCAGCGTTGATCGCTCCGCTAACGGTTGAGCCGCTCAAGGCGATCTTGTCATTATCGCCCCAGCATCGACAAACCCGCCAACCATTCCAGAGTTCAATGTTATGGTGTCGACGCCCTTCTCGGTGAAAATATCGGTGCCAATATCAGTTCCCTCAACAAGGATGATGTCATCGCCGCTACCACTGTTCACATATGTGAACAGTGGTTCCAGACGTAAGCTCGAGCGTGTCAGCGCCTTCTTCAGCGTTCAGAAAGTCATCAATTAACACCGCACCCATGGTGCCATCCATGTAGAACTTGTTGTCTGCTTTTTTTTAAGTCAATTCTACCTATTCGCCCGGCATGAAATTCAACATAATCTCCATCGGTATAGAGCCCTTTGATCCAACCACTGTTGAAATAAGCCTCATCTAGATCTCCACCCTGATCCAGAGAATCTATTTCGACACCAGCCTCCATGCTGAAATAATCTTCACCATCCGATTGGTCTATCGGGCCGGTTGTTCCGGCTGTGATAATGAGGCTGTCTTTCCCGGTATTTTGCTGAATACCGGCGAAAGCGCCGCCAGACATTTTCATCGTGTCAGAAAAAGAACCTTGATCAACTTCAACAGTCACAGAACCGGCAGTAATTTCCAATTCATCATTGCCGCTTCCCTGGCTGATCGTGCCGATTGAGCCTCCATTGATAAAGGCATCGTCACCACTTGTGCCCTGGTCAACAGAACCAACGGTACCCAAGTTCAGGGTGAACGTATCGTTGTCTTTTCCTATGACAACAGTGCCGAGGGTTCCACCTGCATTTAACGTTACGGAATCATCACCGCCTAAAGTGTCGAGGTTGCCGCCTGCACCCGCGCCGCACACAATAGTATCGGCGCTGTTTGAGTAAGGGCCGATCGGCGAACAGGCTGCCTGGGCGGAAATAACCGATGTGTTAAGAAAAAGCGTTGTTAAACCCGCTAAACCAGTGGCTGAAACAGCTAACCGGAAAAATCCACTGCGGTCCATTGGAACCTCGCAAAGTGATACAAAATAAAATTCAAATAATCTTTTGTCTATAAGCTAGATATGATTTTGCGTAAAGATGTTTACATTCGGAAAACTGATGTAAAAACCGCATGAGTGCTTGTACAATCAAGTATATATTTTGCCCTAAATTTTACTACTCATACGATTTCGAATAATCCAGCAGCGCCTTGCCCGCCGCCAATACACATAGTGACAACCACATACTTAACGTTCCGCCGCTTGCCTTCAATCAACGCATGGCCAGTCATGCGTGCGCCAGACATGCCATATGGGTGGCCGATAGAAATCGAGCCGCCATTGACATTGAGAATGTCATCGGGAATGCCGAGCGTGTCGCGGCAATACAAGACCTGGCTGGCAAAGGCTTCGTTCAGTTCCCATAGGCCAATATCGTCCATTGTCAAACCAGCACGTTCCAACAGGCGGGGCACGGCGAAAACCGGGCCAATCCCCATTTCATCAGGCTCACAGCCGGCAACAGCAAACCCGCGGAAAATCCCCATCGGTTCAACACCGAGTTGTTCTGCCCGTTTCGCACTCATCATCACGCATGCAGATGCTCCATCAGAAAGTTGCGAGGCATTGCCAGCAGTAATGAATTTGTCCTCGCCCATAATGGGTTGCAGGCCCTGCAGACCTTCAAGGACAGTTCCCGGGCGATTGCACTCGTCGCCTTCTAGCGTGGTTTCCACCTGGGAGATATCACCGGTCTCATTATCCTTCACCGCCATAACCGCATCCATGGCGACAATCTCGTCTGAATATTTACCTGCTTCTTGCGCGGCGGCGGTGCGTTGCTGGCTTTGCAGGGCATATTCATCTTGCGCCTGGCGGCTCACTCCACAGCGCTTAGCAACCAGATCGGCGGTATCGATCATTTCCATGTAAACATCTGGCTTGTTGGCCTCAATCCAGGCTTCCTTGCGGTTTGTGACGTTCACCGTACCTTGTGCCAGGGTGATGGATTCAAGACCGCCGGCAACCATCGCCTCTGCTCCATCAACAATGATGCTGTGGGCTGCCATGGCAATGGCCTGCAAACCAGAGCTGCAAAACCGGTTTACGGTGACACCGCCAGTGGTAACCGGCAATCCAGCACGAATTACACATTGGCGCGCAATGTTAAATCCGGTCGCCCCTTCGGGGAACCCGCAGCCGATGATGGCATCTTCGATTAAATCTGGTTCAACTCCAGCGCGTTCAACCGCATGGCGGATGACGTGCCCGCCCATGGTCGCGCCATGGGTTTGGTTAAGTGCACCTCGAAAGGCTTTGGCGATGCCCGTGCGGGCAGTTGATACGATTACGGCTTCGGTCAAAGTGCAATGTCCTTTTATAAAATTCTTTGTTTCGCGGCATCATACTCCCGCCGCAGCCTGGCAACGATTTCACCGGCAGGCGCGACCTCACGGACCGCGCCAATGCCCTGCCCGCAGCCCCAAATGGTTTTCCACGCCTTGGCTTCATCCCTACCAGTACCAAAATCCATTTTTGATGGATCGCTCTCTGGTAAATCATCAGGGTCAAGTCCAGCATTTTTGATGGATGGTTTCAGGTAATTACCATGCACCCCGGTGAACAGGTTGGAATAAACAATGTCGTCTGCGGCACAATCGACAATCATTTGTTTGTATTCGCCGGCGGCATTGGCTTCGTGCGATGCAATAAAGGCCGAACCGATGTACCCAAGATCAGCCCCCATGGCTTGAGCAGCCAAAACTGCGTCGCCTGTGGCAATTGAACCAGAAAGAGCAACAGGCCCGTCAAACCAGGCGCGAATTTCCTGGATCAATGCAAGAGGCGACGTGGTGCCGGCATGGCCGCCAGCGCCGGTTGCCACCGCAACCAGTCCATCAGCGCCCTTTTCAATGGCCTTATGGGCAAATCTGTCATTGATTACGTCATGGAGTACGATACCACCATAAGAATGGACCGCCTCGTTCACCTCTTCACGGGCACCTAGTGAAGTAATCACGATCGGCACCTTGTGGCGAACACAACATTCAAGGTCGTGCATCAGGCGCTCATTCGACCGGTGAACGATCTGGTTGCAGGCATAGGGTGCTGCCGGAGAATCCGGATTTTCCTGATTATATCTATCCAGCTCTTCGCCAATCCGCGTCAGCCATTTATCCAGTTCTTTCGCCGGGCGGGCATTTAGCGCTGGAAAAGAACCGACTATACCGGCCTTACACTGAGCAATTACCAGATCGGGATTGGAAATAATAAACAGCGGCGCGCCAATAACTGGAAACGTGAGCCGGTCAAGAGGTGGAACCAAAGCCATGTATCAACCTTCATTTATCTATAATTTTTGGGACTTTAAATTAGGCAGCACAAGAACGAAAGCCAGGGCAAGACAAATCATTACCATCGCCGCAAATTCCTGCACCCCAACCGGTTCACCCAGCACCAGGGCGCTAGAATAAACACCAACCACGGGAATTGCCAAAGTGCCAACAGCGGCGACCGTTGCTGGAAACAACCCGACAACCTTAAAGAACGCCCACTGGCAGAAAATCATTGGAAACATATAGACATAAAGCAACGACCATACCGCTTTGCTGCTGAGATTTGCCACATCCGGGAACGGTTCCAACAAAACCGCACCAATGGTAACCGGAACGGCTGCAATGCTTAATTGCCAGGCGATGTTCGTTACCACGGGCATGGACCAGGTGAATTTTTTGAACAAAACAGTGCCCAGCGCCCAACTTGCCGCTGCGCAAAGCATAAGCAAAACGCCGATGGGTGCTGCGCGCCACACCATGATATCACCACCCATGAGCACGGCGAGCCCGGCAAGCCCAAACCCCAGGCCGAAAAGTTTCTCGCGGGTCATGGATTCCCCCAGCAACCAAATTGCCCAAAGGGCCGCCCAGACGGGCATGGTAAAGGCGATAATGACCGCGCGGCCAGCCGGTATTTGGCTCAAACCATAGGCAGAAAACAAATGCCAGCCGACCATGCCGAATAGCGCGCACAACAAAAGAGGCCCGATTTCAGACAGTTTTACTTTCAACGAATTGCCAGAAAGCGTCGCCGCAACCATCAAGCCAGCAGAGCCGACCCACAAGCACGACATGCGGAACCACCACACTGGCAGTTCGCCCAGAACGATCTTCATGAAAGGCCAGTTTATGCCCCAGAAGAACGTAAGCATGGCGAGCAATACAAACCCTAGTTTCGGATACCCGCTTTGGGTGGCCGCTGATGCCTGTTCTGCCATTTTTACCAACCTGCCCCGCAAAATCGCATGAACGACCAGCATAACGAGAAATGTCGAATTGAGGTGGATTATTCGCGCGCACCACCCTAAAAATACAATGATGAAATCACACGCGAAGAAACCCCGCCATTTGCTAGTGTTTCTGCTGGCCAGCATGCTCGCCGCAGGGATTTCTCAAGCTGTAGCACAAGATTTGCCGGTCGCAGAACTCACAGCCGAAACCGCAAATGGCACTCACACTTTTACCGTGGAAGTCGCAGGCGATGACGCGACCCGCGCTATGGGGCTAATGCACCGCACCGAGCTTGCGCCCGATCATGGCATGCTGTTCAGGTTTTCACCGCCACGCCACATCACCATGTGGATGAAAAATACGCCATTGTCTCTCGACATGGTTTTTATTGGCAAGGATGGCAAGGTGCACCGTATTGCGGCGAACACTGTCCCCCAATCTCTCGAATACATTCGTTCAGGCGGAGAGGTCAGTGACGTTCTTGAAGTCATTGCGGGAACAGCAGAGCGCATCGGGTTAAAGCCCGGAGACCAGATAACCTTAAAATGAATCCATAAAACACGACCAATGGGAGAACGTCATGATCTTTGATCACCGCACCTACATCTGCCGACCCGGCACCATAAAACGCCACATGGAACTATATGAGCAACATGGTTGGAAACCCCAAACCCGAAATCTCGGTCTTCCGGTTGTTTATGGTGCGACAGAAACCGGTGATGTGAACTCTTATGTCCACATCTGGGTGTATAAAGACGCCGCCGACCGGGCGCAGAAACGCGCCAATATGATGGCCGATCAGGGCTGGCTCTCCTACATCAAGATGAGTGCCGAAGCCGGTTACCTGATCTCGCAGAAGAACGCTATTCTGACGCCTGCGCCATTCTACACCCTGCCCGGCGGTCTATTGGATGAGTGATATCCCGAACTTGAGCTGCCAGCTTGGAGCCCCATTTGGCCGGGCAACCAGTCCATAGGCTCAGATAGATAAATCAAGCGCGGTGCCGCCGCCAACAGACAAAGTGCGCCCGGCAGTGAGGCCCAGCGGCACCGTCCAGCGGTCGTTGCCGCTTTGTTTCCAATCTGCGG
>CAJQND010000127.1 GCA_905479595.1 uncultured Hyphomicrobiales bacterium | reverse complement strand
ACCCAGACCTGCATAGAGGAAAAACACTGGTTTGCGCACAATGGCATAAACCGCCACTGCTGCGGGTATGGATGATACCGCTCCTGCGGTCATGAATGTCATTGCGGCACCTGGTGACATGCCGAGTTTCAACAGCCCGGAGGTGAGGGGAATGGCTGCATAGCCGTTGAGATAAGACGGCAAGCCGATGATCGCCGTGAGGGGAATGGCAAACTGATTGCCGGCACCGATGGCTGAAACCACCCAATCAGCCGGAATAAATGCAATCATTACGCTTTCGATGAAAAAAGCCAATGTGAGCCATTTGCCAAGGAACCAACCGATATCGGCCAGGTCAGTTGAAAACTCCTTGCGCCGAACCGGATCGTTCCAGACTTTCCAATGTACGTTTACCGGCGCAGATCTGTCGAATGTGGGCGTGCAGCATGACCCACAGCCGTCACTGGATGTTTGGGGCAAAGGATTGGCAAGAAATGCCATGTGGCGAAGTCCATGGGTGATAAAACCGGCCATCAGCCCCATGCAAATAGCAGCGATTGTCTTGGCAATAGCGAAATTCATGCCAATGCCTGCTGCGGTGAGCACAAACATTTCCGGGTCCATAATCGGTGACGCGATCCAGAAAGCCATAACCGGCGCGAGTGGTACGCCAGCGCCAAGCATTGCGGCGATCAGGGGGATTACGCCGCAGGAACAAAATGGCGAAAGAGCACCGGCTGCCCCTGCAATCATGATCGCCACAACCGGGCTGCCTGAAAATGCCTTCGCCACCAGGCCGTCCATGCCACTGGCTTTGGCATAGGCTGCAAACCCTACTGCGATGATGAAATAGGGTGCCATCTCGATCAGGGATTTTGCAGTGAAGGCCATGCTTGGCCCCAACTGTTGCGGCGCAATAATTGCCAACGTTATGATCCCGGCAATGAGAATCAATACTGCAGGTTCGGATTTGAGCCATGCAAACGCTGTGCGCAGTGGCTGTTTGGGCGTAGGGGCGACGTGGTCGGTCATACCAGTTCTTCCATTGGTTCAGCTTTGATCTTCACCCCAACACAGCATTCTTCGCTAAGGAATTCGATCAGGCCATGCATAGCGGTGTAATCCACCTTGGACATAATCTCGCGGCCGCGGCGTTCCTGAATAATCAGTCCACCTTGCACCAAAGTGCGAATGTGATGAGAAAGGGTTGAGAGGGGAACATTCAAAATCTTTTGGATGTCGCCAACAATCAAACCGTCCTCACCAGCCTTTACCAAAAGGCGGAAAAGCTTCAATCGGGTCTCGTTGCCAAGTGCGGCAAGCGCACCAGAGGCAGATTTTTCATTCAGATCATGTGTCATAAAATACGATATAACTAATTTTATCGAAATGTCAACTTGACCTGTCAGTAGGCAATGTTGCTAGGGTTGACCTGGCCCTTGATTTGAGGCCAGCTGAAACGTTGTTAACGCGATGCGAGGAGATTGTTACTTGGCTCAATATGATTTTGTTACGCTGGATGTCTTCACCAACGAACGGTTTGGTGGAAATCCGCTGGCAGTGCTGCCAGATGCGCGCGGGTTGAATGACGGTCAAATGCAGAAAATCGCGCGCGAATTCAACTTGTCGGAAACAACATTTGTGCTGCCTGCTGAAAATGGTGGAGATGCCAGCGTGCGTATTTTTACCCCGGCGCGCGAATTGCCATTTGCAGGCCATCCAACAATAGGCACCGCGATTGTGCTGGCTGAACAGGGGCACGAAGACGGCTCTTTTGTGCGCGAACTGATGCTGGAGGAAAAGGCCGGGCCGGTTCCGGTCACCGTGGCGCGGCCAGATGAAGGATTGGCAAGCGCGGTGTTTACATCACCTTTGCCGCCAGTGGTCATTGCCTGTGATGTTGCCGATGAGGTACTTGGCGAGACGGTAAGTGTGGAAACTGGCAAAATTGGATATCAGGGCCATCGGCCAGGCGCTGCAACAGCTGGGGTGCCATTTATCTTTGTTCCCGTTGCAGATTTGGAAGCGCTGGCGAACGCCGGTCCGGATTTGGTGACCTGGAAGAAGGCGGACCTGCCGGAAGACCTGACGGGTATTGCTGTTTATACCCGCAACAATGAGGCCAGTGGTGCCCCATGGCGGGTGCGCATGTTCGCCCCCGATCATGGTATTCTCGAAGACCCGGCCACCGGCTCCATGGCCGCAGCCTTTCCAGCCCAGATTTCTGCCAGCGAAGGCCTTGGAGATGGCAATCACGATTGGCTTGTAGAGCAGGGCTTTGAAATGGGCAGGCCGAGCCATATCCATCTTTCTGCGGAACTGCGCGATGGCGAAGTGTTGGTGACACGGGTTGGCGGCACGGCGGTGTATGTGTCGAAGGGTGTTATAGAAGTTTAGGAGAGATTTTTCATGTCACAAGCTGGCGAAAAAGCAACCAGGTTCCGCGCGCTGCATGAACGCGATGCGATATTCATCATGCCGAACCCGTGGGATTTAGGCTCAACCAAAATCCTTACCAAAATGGAGTTCGAAGCCCTAGCCACAACCAGCGCTGGATTTGCCTTCACCCTTGGCCGCAAAGACTGGCCGGGTGAGGTTAAACGCGAAGAGGCGTTGGCCCATGCCCGCAGCTTGGTGGCTGCCACTCCATTGCCCATGAGTGCTGATTTTGAAAACGGTTATGCGGAAACCCCGGAAGGGGTGGCTGAAACTGTCAGGCTTGCCGCAGAAACCGGCCTCGCAGGCTGTTCCATTGAAGACACCTCCGGCGACCATGACACGCCCATATTTGAATTTTCCAAAGCGCTTGAACGGGTGGCGGCGGCGGCAGAGGCGGCGCGCGGGCTGGGCCGAGATTTTATTCTCACCGCGCGGGCAGAGAACTTTCTCCATGACAGGCCCGACATGGACGATACGCTGGCCCGCCTTGTGGCATTTCAAGATGCGGGCGCAGATGTGCTTTATGCGCCGGGACTTGCCTCAATTGAGGATATCTGCGCTCTGTGCAATGCGCTTTCCAAGCCAGTGAATGTGATCATCGGCGAGGCCGGGGTGAATATTGCAGTGCCCGATTTGCAAGAGGCCGGCGTGAGCCGTATTTCCATCGGTTCTGCGTTTGCCCGCGTGGCGCTCAACAGCCTGCTTCGATGTGCTGAAGAAGTACGCGATGAAGGCACGTTCTCATTTGCCAATAAAGGCGCAAGCTTTTCTGAAATTGAAGAATTTATGGACGAACACGAAAATTCCGGTTAAAAACCGTTTATCTTCAGGTTACACTTACCTGGTAGGATCGCGAAGAACGCTGAAACAAAGACCGCAGGTGCATTCCGGATGACATTGTCAGCCGCCAGATTTGAAAGCCCGGCCACGCCGCACACCAAATGTGCCGGCGCAATTTCAGTACGCCTTCCTAAGCTTTCCAGCCTCCTCCTTATGTGCCCCTGAGCATTGGCTGCCCAATTGTGGGCGGGTGTTTAGGGGATAACAGTTTCAAGCAATCACATAACATCACGAGCCGCGCCTGACCGCGCCGCTGGAAGACCAGGAACAAGAAAATGACTGAACAAAACACAAGTCCCGTTAATGACAACGATAAAGATCGCGTCATTATATTCGACACCACCTTGCGTGACGGCGAGCAATCGCCGGGCGCGTCCATGACCTTGGAAGAAAAAATCCAGATTGCAGATTTGCTCGACGCAATGGGAGTGGATGTGATTGAGGCAGGCTTTCCAATTGCTTCAAATGGTGACTTCGAGGCGGTTTCTGAAATTTCCAAACGGGTGAAGAATGCCCAAGTTGCTGGCCTGGCGCGGGCGGCACACAAAGATATCGACCGTGCTGGCGAGGCAGTGAAACATGCCCGCAACCCGCGCATTCACACGTTTATCTCTACCAGCCCTGTGCACATGAAGCATAAACTGCAAATGGAACCAGAACAGGTTTTTGAAGCGGTGATATCTTCAGTTGAGCGTGCACGTTCGCACACCGACAATGTGGAATGGAGCCCGGAAGACGGCACCCGCACGGATTTTGATTTCCTGTGTCGTTGTGTTGAAGCCGCTATCAAGGCCGGCGCGACCACCATCAATATTCCTGATACAGTTGGCTATATGGTGGCGGATGAGTATTTCGACTTGTTCCGCAAGGTGCGCGAGAACGTGCCTAATTCCGACAAAGCGATATTCTCCACCCATTGTCATAATGATCTGGGGCTGGCGGTTGCCAATTCCCTGGCCGGGGTGGC
>CAJQND010000126.1 GCA_905479595.1 uncultured Hyphomicrobiales bacterium | reverse complement strand
AATTTCCTATCCCAACCGCGATGACACAACCAATGACGGCAGCAGCCTTGGATTCACCAAAAATGACATTGCCTGACCCCGTGATCGCAGAAGCACGCAGCTGGATAGGCACGCCTTATCGTCACCAGGCAAGCCTTAAGGGCGTTGGTTGTGATTGCCTTGGCCTGGTGCGTGGGGTGTGGCGCGCAGTGTGCGGGCCGGAGCCGGAAGCCGCAGGGTCTTACAGTTCAAGTTGGGCGGAAGCAGACCGTGAAGAACGGTTGGCGCAAGCAGCAGACCGATACATGTGCGCCATCGATCTTGCCGCGCGCAAACCGGGCGATGTGGTGCTGTTTCGTTGGCGGGGCCATCTGCCTGCCAAACATGCAGCCATTCTGTCTGGCGAGGAAATGATGATCCACGCCCATGACGGGGAGCGCGTGTGTGAGGTGCATCTGTCACGATGGTGGCAAAGGCACATGGCATATGCGTTCCGGTTTCCAGATATGGAAAATAAATGACAACTCTCGTTTTACAATATGCAGGTGCTGCCATTGGTGGTGCGATTGGCGGGCCGATAGGGGCAGCCGTCGGGCGCGCAGTTGGCGGCATTGCCGGGCAGTTTGTTGACCGGGCACTTTTCGGCAACAACGCAACGAGGCGTGTGGAAGGCCCGCGCCTTAACGACTTGCATGTGCAGGGCTCAAGCGAGGGCGAGCCGGTGCCGGTGGTCTATGGCCGGGTGCGCCTGGCCGGGCAATTGATTTGGGCGACGCAATTTGAAGAAGAAGTTTCCACCCGCACGGAAAAGGCAGGCGGCAAGGGCGGTATTGCATCCGGGCCATCAACGAAGATTACCGAATACGAGTATTTCGGCAATTTTGCCGTGGGCTTGTGCGAGGGAGCGATCACCCGCATTGGCCGGGTATGGGCAGATGGTAAAGAACTGGATATTTCTGCCTATACCCACCGGATACATCGTGGCACGCAAACCCAGCAGCCAGACAGCCTAATCGAGGCTAAAGAAAGCAGCGGCAATGCGCCGGCCTATCGCGGGCTTGCCTACATTGTTTTTGAAAAACTGCCCCTTGCGCGGTTCGGCAATAGGTTGCCGCAATTGTCATTTGAGATTTTCCGCGCCCTGGACGATGTGGAAAAGAAGATTTCTTCCGTCGCCATTATTCCGGGCCTTACCGAGTTTGGGTATGACCGCCGCGAGATTTCCCGCAATAGCGGATTTGCCGATGATACGCCGGAAAACAATAATGCCTCGGCGGAGAAAACCGATTGGACCGTTTCCCTCGACCAGCTGCAGGCAACCTGCCCGAACCTGAAATCGGTTTCTCTGGTCGTGTCTTGGTTTGGCAGTGATTTACGCTGCGGCCAATGCCAGATCAAACCTGGCGTTGATAACAAGGATAAGAAAACCAGCCCATTGAGCTGGAAAGTTTCGGGTAGGACCCGTTCTAACGCTTATCTCGTCAGTCAGATAGATGACCGCGCGGCATTTGGCGGCACGCCGAGTGATGATACGGTTTTCGAAGCCATCGCAGACCTGAAGGCGCGTGGTTTGAAGGTCACGTTTTATCCCTTCATCATTTTGGATGTGCCAAAAGGTAATTCTCTGCCTGATCCCTATACTGGCACGAATGGTCAAGCCACCTACCCCTGGCGCGGCAGGATCACCTGCGACCCAGCACCGGGAAGGCCCGGCAGTCCGGATAAAACTTCTGCGATTGACACGCAGATTAATGCCTTTTTTGGGGCTGCTGTTGCCGGGGATTTCTCCGCCTCAAACCGGGCTGTTACCTATGGCGGTGCAACTGAATGGTCGTTCCGACGTATGATCCTGCACTACGCAAAACTGTGCCAGGCAGCAGGCGGTGTGGACGCATTCCTCATTGGGTCGGAACTGCGTGAGCTTACCACGTTACGCAGTTCTTCCAGCACCTATCCAGTAGTCAATCATCTGGTATCGCTGGCCGCAGACGTATCATCTGTCTTGCCAGGCGCGGCAATTTCCTATGCTGCAGACTGGACAGAATATTTCGGCCATCACCCACAGGATGGTTCATCGGACGTCTACTTCCATCTCGACCCGCTTTGGGGATCTCCAAATATAGACTTCATTGGCATTGATAATTACATGCCTTTGTCTGATTGGCGCGATGAACCGGGGCATCTCGATGCGGCGGCGGGCGCGCGCTCGCCGTATGAAATTAGCTATCTAAGCGCAAACGTCGCCGGTGGTGAGGGCTATGATTGGTACTATGCCTCGCAAACCAATCGGGACGCTCAGATTCGCACCCCGATTACCGACGGCGCAGGCAAACCCCGGGTATTTCGCTACAAGGCGTTGGCGCAATGGTGGTCAAACCAGCACTACAACCGGCCCGGAGGCAGCGAAGCGGCATCACCAACTGCGTGGCAACCACGCTCGAAACCCATCTGGTTTACCGAAGCGGGTTGCCCGGCGGTTGATAAGGGCACAAATCAACCAAATGTCTTTTATGATTCACTGTCAGATGAGAGCGCGCTTCCCTACTATTCATCCGGCACACGCGATGATCTGATCCAACGCAGCTATATCGACACCACGGCCACATTCTGGGGTGAAACCGCAACCGCCGCCAATCCGATGTCTAATGTTTATTCCGGGCCGATGATAGACGCGGACAATATCAGCTTCTGGGCCTGGGATGCACGACCATATCCGGCATTTCCCTACCTTGAAGACATCTGGACTGATGGCCGGAATTATGAATTTGGCCACTGGCTGAATGGCCGGTTGGGAGGAGCGTCCTTACAGGCGTTGGTTGGTGCTATTCTGGAGCGCCATGGGTTTGCAGATGCGGACTATTCTGGGTTGTACGGGCTTATGGACGGGTTTTTGATTGACCGACCCATGTCGGCACGTGAAGCCCTGGAGCCGCTTTCGCTGGCGTTCTTCTTCGATGCTGTCGAAAGCCAGGGCAAAATCGTGTTTCGTCACAAGGACCAGCCGGTGGTGGCAAATTTTGCGCCGGATGATCTGGTTGAAGAAAACGAAGACGCTCTACTGTACGAGCTGACCCGCGCTCAGGAAACCGAGCTGCCAACATCCTTGAGCATTCGCTACATTGATGGGCTAGCGGATTATCGGCGGGCTTCAGTTGGAGCGCAGCGCCTGGCGGGGCATTCTGCGCGGGCATCAAATGCGGATTTGCCAATTGTGCTTTCTCAGGCTGCTGCCCAGCAGCGTGCCGAGATTTGGTTGCAACATGCGTGGGCGAGCCGTGAATCCGCCAGCTTGCAATTGCCCCCAAGCCAGTTGGCACTGGATGCTGGTGATGTATTTCATCTTGCCGCCAGCGATCGCATCACCAGGTTGCAGATTGGCGAGCTAAACGACCAAACTGCACGCAGTGTTACTGCCAGCCGTATTGATCCAACACTGTTTGCTGCGTCGGCCGGGCCAGACCGCCCATCGAGGATAAAACCCGCCATTGTGTTCGGCAAATCAGAATTGATGTTCATGGATTTGCCTTTGTTGAGTGGTGCGGAAGTGCCTCATGATGGCTGGGTGGCTGCGCTTTCCAAGCCGTGGCCGGAGCCTGGCTTTACTCACCAAGACCGGTTCCAGCCTTGCTTATCAGCGCGCAATTAATGCGCCTGCGACATGTGGTGAAACCTTATCAGACTTGCCGTCCGGGCCGCCTTCGCGCTTTGATCATGGCACCCGGTTACAGGTAAAAATGCATAGCGGTGCGTTGGAAGCAATCAACGATCTTGAGCTTTTTGAAGGGCGCAATGCAGTAGCAATCCAAAATTCCGCCGGGGCGTGGGAAGTGCTGCAGTTTCGCGACGCGGTGCTGATGGGTTCTGATACCTATGAGCTTTCGACATTCCTGCGCGGTCAGGCGGGAACGGAAACTGCAATGGATACTCCTGTTGCCGCCGGTGCGCCATTTGTGCTGATCAATGGGGCGGTGGTGCAGGCTAACCTTGACGCGGGCGATGTGGGCAGGGAAAAAATATGGCGTTACGGTCCTGCATCCCTTGACCCCGCTGCTCCATCTTACCGTGAGACCGCCCACACCTTTTTGGGCCTTGGGTTGCGCCCCTTTAGCCCTGTGCATGTGCGCGGAAAAACTGTAGGTGCCGGCGTAGAATTTACATGGATGCGCCGAACCCGCATTAATGGCGATTCCTGGGAACAACTTGATGTACCGTTGGCGGAAGACGAAGAACGTTATCAAATTGATGTTCTCAATGGATCCGGAAATCCCATCCGCTTGCTGGAAGCAAGCCAAACTTCGATGATCTATCAAACCATTGACATTGTGAGCGATTTTGGCGCTGTACCTTCGTCGATAAACCTCGTGATTTATCAAGTTAGCCCAACCTTTGGGCGCGGCGCGCCGGGGCTTGCGACGATTCAGTTATGAGCCAGTTTTTTACGTTTAAAGCCGCGAAGTTTTCACACGATAACGACGCGCGGCAGGACCTTTTGGAGGCGGCGTTTTGTGCGCATCTGGCGATATTGAACGGTGTCGCACCGGGCGACCTCAGATGGCTTAATCCGTCATGGGATTTCTTTTGCCGTGATGCCGAGGGTCGAAAAATTCCGATGGACGCATTTACCGTTCTGGCACTTTTCCGGGCTTCTTATGGTCAACGGTTGCACCACCCGAATGGATGAGTTTTTGGGTCAGATTGGATCCAGCCGCGCGGCGGTTTTTTTCGCCACGGGCGGGGCGTTGGTTGCCATTGCGCTCGCGCCCGGCGTGTCGCGGCGCCAGGCGGTTGTTTCGCTGGTTCTTAATCTGCTGGTCGCTGTATTTGCGACGCCGGGCCTGCTCGACCTCGCCGGGATCAAAAGTGCGCGCGCCACTTTGCTATTGCATGCGCTCGTCGGGTTAACCGGGCTTTCCCTGGTCCGTGGGCTTTCGGCAATAGGAACGGCATTTGAAAAAGATCCCATCGGCACCCTTCAGCGGATAAGAGGAATTTTTGGCTACAGGAGCCGGAATGATGATTGACAATATGTACTTTCAGACAATGTTTTGCGGCTTAAGTGGCATCTTCAGTGCTTTTCTATTGTGGGATGCATTCAACATTCAGTTCGATGTTTTCCGCAATGCCGCACGCTATTTACGCCTGGCGATTGCATTCCTGGAGATTGCGGTTCTGGCGTTGTTTTGCTGGCCTGGTGCGACCGCCAGCGGCGGAGCGTTTCAGGCACATGTTGCGATCACCATTTTGGTTGGTTCAATGTCAGTTATCCTGCGTTGGCTGAGAAACCGCCATGTTCTGGCGCGCTCATAACTTTAAGGAAAATTTGATGAAAATGAATGCAGCCGGTGTGCGGTTGGTCAAATCATTTGAGGGTTGGCGGGCATCGGCATATCGCGACGCCGTGGGGCATTGGACCATCGGTTATGGTCACACCTCAATGGCAGGGCCACCAAAGGTGCACCAAGGCATGCACATCACCAGGGCCGAAGGCAGCGAAATTCTCGCCCGGGACCTGCAGTATTTTGCCGATGAAATCCAACCTCTCATCAACGTGCCGTTGAGCGACAATCAATTTTCTGCGCTTGTCTCATTCGCCTACAATGTCGGCGTTGGTAATTTCCGTAAGTCTTCTGTTTTGAAGAAGGTGAACGCTGGTCAGTTCGATAAGGCAGCCTCGCGTTTCGTGTTGTGGAACAAGGCCGGGGGACGGGTTCTTAATGGTTTGACCAGGCGGCGGTTGGCAGAAGCTGCCTTGTTCGCAAATGTTGCCAGAAATGTTCCCTCAAGGGCGGAACTAAAACAGATACAGCACGAACGGAGCGCGGTGACGCATACGGTTGGAACATTTGCAGAATTCCGCACATGGTTGGCCGGCATTTTCACAAAGATTTGGTCTTTGCGTGCCTCTCACAGCAAATCCAACCAAGATCTAGGGTGAAATCCATGCTGACGGCAATTTTAGGCCTGATCAACGGGCCTGTATTTTCAATCATCGACAAGCTCATTCCCGACCCTGACCTAAAGCTGAAACTCAAGACGGAAATCGAAAAAGCCGCACAGGATGCGCAATCAGATATCGTCAATGCACAAAGAGATGTGCTTTTGGCTGAATATGAGGTTGAGAGTTGGCTCACCCGGTCCTGGCGGCCATGCCTGATGTTTTTAGCGATGTTTGTGCTGCTGATTTACGGCATTATTCTGCCTCTGGTAAACTTGTTCTTCAATGAACCTATTGGGTTCATCCCCCTTTGGGAGGAAGTGCCTGACGGCGTTTGGGAATTGTTGAAATGGGGGGTTGCTGGATATGTTGGTGGCCGTTCGATGGAAAAAATCGCCCGCGTTGCAAAAGATGCCTGGGGCGGTACATCGCGTCCGCGCAAAAAGAAACGACGCAATTTTGGGCGCTTGTACGACCAATAAGCAAAACGCTTGTTCATGATTGGAAGGCTGGTATTGACAATTTGGAAAGTTGTTAGGAATATATACCTATGAATATAAAACATCACTTTTCCAAACTCGATATTTTTGAAGTCAACTATCTCGCAAAAATGCTGCAGCCAACGCTTAAAGATGAGAGCAATGACAGCCAGGCGGCCATTGTGTGGTCGATCCGCAACCGGCTCGAGACAGGATTGCCACTGGTAGAGATTGTCTGCGCGCTCCCGGCGCAATGCAGTTCTACATCTTCAGAGTTCGTAACCGCGGCAGGCATGATCGCCTATGTTTTCGGTGATGGCTGTCCGGACCCTACTTCAGGTGCAACATGCTTTCATCGTCACGATGATCATCCCCCCTGGGCAACTGGATTGGAGCCTTCTGCTCTTATTGGTTCATATTTTTTTTATCGCGGCTAAAGCGTGTTGCGGTTTTTGTGATTCAAGATTCCCAAATCATTTGAATTGTGATTCTTTTTCCTTCTGGAAGGAGAATTGCAATGGGCAAACCACATCCGATTGAGTTGCGTGAGCGTGTGATTG
>CAJQND010000125.1 GCA_905479595.1 uncultured Hyphomicrobiales bacterium | reverse complement strand
GTTGGACATTTACCGGGGTTGCGATTGTCGTGATCAGCGGGTTGTACCTGCTCTATCGCGAAAGCCGGGCCAAGGCGAAATCGGGAAAATACGTTCCGCGCTAACGCTTATTCATCCAGGTCGTCATCTTCTCGTTGTTTGAGAATGGTGGTGATCATCTGCATTGCGTTTTGCTTATGCTGCGTATGGATGCGCCGGGCAGCTTCCACGTCGCCTTCCATGATCGCCTCAATAAGGGCGCGATGATCATCATTGGAACGATAGGGCACCGGACGCTCATTAAGAGTGGCAAGCCGGGCGCGTTTTATACGGTCTTGTACACTCATTCCCATCTGGGCGAGGCGCGCATTGCCGCAAAGCTTCAACAAATTGGCGTGGAATGCTTCGTCCGCCTTTGCCCAGGCTTTGAGATTGTCTTTCTCAAGCGCTTTATCCATCGCTTCAACTGAAGCATTGAGTGGAGCAAGAAACTTTTTATCCGGGCGCAGGCGCGCAAGACGGGCGGCAGCCTCTGATTCAAGCACAGTCACCACTTCATAAATATCACACATGTCAGTAGATGAGATCGCAACCACGCGCATACCCCGGCGTGGCATTATCTCCACCAGGCCTTCGCGCTCCAGCCGGATCAACGCCTCACGCACCGGTGTGCGGCTCATATCCAATTCGCGCGCAATCGCTTCTTCCAGCGCCTGATACCCAGGTTGCCAGTTGTCTTCAAGAATACGCCGCCGGATTTCCACATATGCCTTATCGACAAGCGAGAGGCGGGATTTGTCGTTCTTGTGCAACATCACAGAATTGGTTTCCCGTGTTCAGATTATAATGTATACGTTAAAAATAAAACGGGTGCAAATTTGTGACCACCCGGCATATAGACACCGTGCAAGAGATGCGCAAGGAATTTGGGGAATAAATCGTGCTGTTGGGCTGCATTGCCGATGATTTTACCGGGGCGACCGACCTTGCAAATACTTTGAGCAAGGCGGGCATGGCCTGTGTGCAGATCAATGGCCTGGCAGGTTGCATTAAAAAAAATGCCGCGCTGTTGTCGCAGGTAGACGCTGTAATTGTTGCACTCAAATCCCGATCGATACATGCTGATGACGCTGTTTCACAATCCCTGTCCGCACTGGATTGGCTGCGCAAACAAGGCTGCCAAAAATTCTTCTTCAAATATTGCTCCACGTTTGATTCAACACAGAAAGGCAATATTGGGCCGGTGGCAGAGGCACTCATGATAGCGCTGGATACAGACATCACCATTGCCTGCCCTGCTGCACCTGAAAACGGTCGTAGCGTGTATCAAGGCCATTTGTTCGTTGGTGAAAAATTGCTTTCTGAAACCGGAATGCGAAATCACCCGATCACTCCCATGACAGATTCTAATCTGGTACGGGTTTTGGCACATCAATCAAAATCCAGGGTGGGGCTTTTAGACTGCGCAATTGTCAATGCAGGGCCTGACGCAATCGCCAAGCGCCTGCAAGCCCTGAAGACTGAAGGCTATAGTCTCGTAGTCGCGGATGCAATTTCTGACGAGCACCTGCGAAACCTCGCTACAGGAACAAAGGCATTGCCGCTCATCACCGGCGGCTCTGGTCTGGCAGTTGGATTGCCTACTCTTTATCGTGGCAAAGGACTTAATGGACGTAATGACAATGCGCTTCAATGGCCAAAATCAGGCCCGCAACTGGTGATTTCTGGCAGTTGTTCCGAGGCCACTTTGGGCCAAATTGCCGAAATGAAAAAGGCTGCGCCATCATGGCAGTTGGACCCGATCGAATTACACAAAGACCGCAGCTCTGCGATCGCACGCGCATTGGCGTTTTGTGTCAAACACAGCACCTCACCATCATTGCTCTATTCATCAGTTGATCAAGATAAACTGAAGCACGCACAAAACACCTTAGGGCAAGAGAACACGAGCGCACTGATTGAAAATGCGATGGGGGAAATTGCCCGAAAATCAGTAGATGCCGGCGTGCGCAGGCTGGTTGTGGCGGGCGGGGAAACTTCAGGCGCCGTGGTTTCCGCTCTTGGGCTGAGCGCACTCGCAATCGGGCCTGAAATCGCACCCGGTGTGCCATGGACACTCAGTCTGGAAGAACCGCAAATCGCTTTGGCATTAAAATCCGGTAATTTCGGCTCGCCGGATTTCTTCACCCGCGCTTTTGAGGTTTTACCATGACCAAATCAACAGAACACACTCTTCGCGACCAGATTGCGCAGTTTGGCCGCTCACTGTTTCAAAGGGGCTATGGGTGCGGATCGTCAGGAAATATTTCAGTACGTGTGGATGATGGGGTGCTGGTAACACCAACCAATTCTTGCATGGGGTTTTTGGAACCTGAACAAATTTCAAAGGTCAGCTTCGACGGCACCCACCTATCCGGTGCCAAACCTTCCAAGGAGACGTTTTTTCATTTGGCGATGTATGAAGAACGCCCGCGAGACACTGCAATAGTACATCTGCACGCAACCCATTCGGTTGCCGTATCCTGCCTGGATGGAATTGATGAAAGCAATGTATTGCCGCCAATGACTGCATATTATGTCATGCGAATAGGCGCACTCCCGCTTGTGCCCTATTTCCGCCCAGGCGATCGCGCTTTAGCCGATGCGGTGCGTGGCGTAGCGCGGGACCACCATGCCATGCTGCTGGCCAATCACGGCCCGGTGGTTTCTGCACCTTCGCTCGATGCAGCTGTGTATAGCGCTGAAGAACTGGAAGAAACCGCGAAGCTTTATCTGATGATCCATGACCGCCCGCATCGTTACCTGACCTCAAAGCAGGTTGCGGAACTCAATGAAGCCTTTCCCAACTGATCAAGGAAAAACTATGTTTGTTGTAGCTGTTACATTTGACATCAAGCCCGGCCATGAAGACCAATTTAATGATCTCGTGCGGACGCAAGCGCGCAATTCCCTGACGCTTGAAGCAGACTGTCATCAATTCGATGTCTGTGTAGACCCACAGAACTCCAATAAGATTTTTCTCTACGAGTTGTACAGCAATGAGGATGCATTCAAGGCGCATCTGGCGAGCGATCACTTCAACGCATTCAACACGAATACCGAAAACATGGTGCGAGACAAACAAGTCTCCACCCTTCAACGCATCGAACCGTGAGGAACCCCAATAATGTCTATTTCGAATGAAGTCCGCATCGCCGTTATGCCTGGCGACGGTATTGGCGAAGAGATCATGGCGCCATGCCTTGAGTTGGTAAACCAGGCCGCCGGGCAGGCTGGTGGGTTCTCACTTGGATATGATCACATTGAAGCCGGGGCCGGGCTATATCTGCGCACCGGAGAAGACTTGCCCAAAAGTGCTTTGGAAGGCGCACGCGCCGCAGACGCGATTTTGCTTGGTGCCATGGGTCTTCCTGATGTGCGTTATCCAGATGGCCGCGAGATCGTTCCGCAGATCGATATTCGCGAAGAGCTGGATCTTTATGCGGGCATCCGCCCGGTACCCACCTTTCCAGGTTTGCCGGTGCCGCTCGCCGATCCAAGAGCGCAAAATCTCGATTTGATTTTGATCCGTGAATCCACTGAAGGGCTTTTCGCCGAACGCACCAAACCTCAGGAACACGATGACATGGGCGTCGATAAGATGATCGTCACCCGCCCTGCCTCAGAACGCTTGTTCAAGTTTGCGTTCAAACTTACCGAGCGCCGCAAACAACAGGGAAAAGAAGGTCGTCTTACATGCGTGGACAAGGCCAATGTGTTGGGCAGTATGGCTTTCTTTCGCAGTGTGTTTGACGAGATCGCCGCTGACTATCCTGAAATCACCGCTGATCATTGTTATGTGGACGCCATGGCACTGAAACTGATCCGCAACCCCTGGGACAATGATGTTCTCGTTACTGAGAATATGTTTGGTGATATTCTGTCTGATGCAGGCGCTGCTCTCATGGGCGGCATGGGCATGGCACCTTCGGCGGACATTGGTGATGACAATGCCGTTTTCCAACCATGCCACGGTACTGCGCCCGATATTGCGGGAACTGGCAAGGCCAACCCATCTGCGATGATCCTTTCCGCTGCGATGATGCTGGACTGGCTGGGCGACACAATGGATTCAGACGCCATGCGCGATGCCGGGCGTATGCTCGACGCGGCTGTGCTGGCGGCATTTTCCACCGGCGATCTTGTCCCCTACGAAATGGGCGGCAATGCTGGTCTGAAGCCGATTACCGATCGGGTTTCCGCAATGTTGAAGAAAGTGTCCTGAGGCCACCAATATCCATACCAGGCATATTTGTGAGGGGTGCTGGATGAAAGTGGGGCCTCGTTTTCACGATGGCGGCAAAAGGCGTTTAACTGACGAGGATGCAGCTACTGTTCCCTGTTCTGCGAATGCCTCATGGTTCTTCTC
>CAJQND010000124.1 GCA_905479595.1 uncultured Hyphomicrobiales bacterium | reverse complement strand
CCAGCCCTGCAAATACCCCACACCGGAGAAACGCTAACATTCGCTGAACTAGATGCACGAGCCGAAAACGTGGCCTCGGCGCTTTCTCCGTTTATCTCCGGGCCAGATCAGGTTGTGGCAGTGGCCATGTCGCAAGACAATTGGCACATTGTTGCTTCTCACCTCGGTATTCTCAAGGCTGGTGGTGTGTTGATTTTCCTGGACACAACGCTTCCAGAGGCCCTGATCACGCACATGCTAAACGACGCCAAGCCGGTGGTTGTTCTAACCCGGGGGGAGGAAAAATTCCGCGACCTTCCAACGCTCGATGTGTTGAAACTGCCAGATAATATAACGCGAGGTCTCCCACCAACCTGGATGGATGACCCCACGCAACGCCTGGCGACGATTTTCTATACGAGCGGAACAACGGGCATGCCTAAAGGCGTGGAGTGTCCGCATGCAGGTTATGTCAATTTGGCTCTTAGCTATGCTGATTATTTCGACCTCGTTCCAGGAATGGACGCGACCTCGCTTACTTCTTCGCTGGGATATGATGGCAGTATTTCTGAGATGTACAGCGCATGGGTGTCGGGTTGTGCGGTGGTTATGCTTACCAAGGAGCAAGTCCGTTCCGGCCCGGACCTCCTCCCCATTCTATGCGAAGCAGAAGTCACGATGCTCTTCTGTCCGCCTGTGTTGCTTACCACGCTCACTCCAAACCCCGAACTTGATCTCCCGTATCCGATATGTCGCTACATTGTGCCAGCAGGCGAAGCATTCCCCAGCGCGCTTGTGGAACCGTGGACACGCGGAAGACGACAGATCATCAACACCTATGGTCCTACGGAAGCAAGCACTGATACAAGCCGCCAAAGCTTGAGGCCGGGTGAACCTATTACCATTGGTTCGCCTTTTGCCAACGTCACGTATGTTATCCTTGAGGAGGGGCAACTTGATCCGTTGCGGCATGGTGAAGTCGGCGAACTCTGCATTGGTGGGGTCCATGTGGCGCGTGGGTATCGCAATTTGCCAGAACAAACGAACCAGAAATTTATTACGCACCCGAAATTCGGCCACCTTTACCGCACCGGGGACAGATGTAAAATTGACACCAGAACACAACGCGTACACTTTCTCGGCCGCACAGATGCACAGCTGAAAGTGCGTGGGCACCGCGTTGAGGTTCAGGCAGTTGAGGATATTCTTCAAACTCAATTCAAAGAGGTTGAAGCGGCTGTCCTAGACTATCAAAACCAGGAACTTGTTGCATTCGTCGTTGCGCCAACGGTCTTGGGAGAGAATATCTCCGAGATTACTCCAGCGCCGGTGGACTGGGCGGCTCGAACCACAGAAATTTTGGCAAAACAACTTCCCGAACCATCGGTCCCGACACGAATTTTTCTCGTGACAAACTTCATCTTGAAACCGACATCGGGAAAGATCGATCGAGAGCTTTTGCCAAGTCTTTCTGAATTTATAACAAGCGCAGAACCGATGTCAAAAAACATTGCCAGCCGTATTTCGGAAAACTCGCAGAATACAGTGGCCGGGAAAGCTGTTGAGACACATGAAATCGACGCGAACGTTGAGCCTGAACATGAAGAGATTTTGGAGATTTGCAGGGCAGTGTTCGAAACTTCATTGGGCTGGGATGATGTTTTCTCTAACAATGGCGGACATTCAATCGTTATCGCGCGGTTAGCACAGCGCTTGCACGCGGCGGGGTGGAAAGTTCCCGTTCGATCTCTGCTCAGTGATTGTGACACGGCACGAAAAATTGCCAACAGGCCGAGGGAGGATCAACACGCTGCTCAGGCCCATGCGTTCGCAGTAAAGCCCCACCGGGAGCATGACGTGCGCGATGAGAGAGCGGCTAAGGTTCTTTCTGTGGGCTTTTTCAGTACTCTGCAGACCTTCTTTTTATTGCTGCTATACGCCCCACCGGTGATATTTTTTTTGGGGGTTATCAGCTATTCAGAAGTAGGTGAATTCTTCATGACTTCCTATCTTTGGGAATTCATTGGCGTTGGATTTCTCATTTACCTGTCTGCCCTAATTTTACCCTTCGCCAGTCTGTTTTGGGTCATTGTCATAAAACTCTGTATGGGTGGTCATGGATACAGGAACAATGTCGCGCCAGGCATATATCCAAAATGGAGCAGAATGCATTTGCGAATCTGGTGTATCGGGCGGCTTGAAAATTCAGTGCTGGTTCCTTTGCGTACAATGTTTCGTAGCGCGCCACTTACTGCGTTTGTGTTGCGCCAACTCGGGGCGAGAGTTGGAGATAACCTTCAGTGCGCCCATGATGCAGAATTCTCTGGTCCATTGGATTTACTTTCGATTGGTGACAATGTGGCAATTCAGACCGGGGCCTACCTGCATATGTCAAGTTGGCAAGGGCAGGACTTGCATGTCGGGCCCATTCACCTTGAGCGCGAATGCAAAATTGGAATGCGCGCAGGTATCGCCCATCATGTGACTGTGGGTCGCGGGTCCTGGATTAATCCATTTTGCCCGATTCTGAGTGATGTTGGGCCAGGTGAAATGTGGGAAGGTGCCCCGGCACGATTCAGTGGCCGTTATACGGACCTGAAGCGTACTGCGAACAGTTGCCAGTATGCTTACTCGTTCAAACTGATGGAAGCGATCAATGTCTTGGTGCAGGTTTTTCTGGATTTCTGGCTCATTGTTGTTCCCACCGCTGTAATCACATGGGCTGCTGTTGATTTCATACCAGCGAGTAAGACTGAGCTTGCCGGCGAGTATTTCAAAGTGACCCCCTTGAGCGACATCATCTGGCAAATGAGCTTTTATGCGTTCATTACAACCTGGACCACAATTGTCCTGACTTCAGTGCTGGGCTGTATTTTTCTTCGTTGCACCGCGGCCTCTCCGGGGCTCTACCCTTCGCGAAGCCTCAAAGGTGCACTCCTCATGTACCGGCTGAAGAAAATGAACCAAATTCAGAGGCAATGGACCTGGACAATTACTGGGCAGTACCTGCGCGCACTTGCCGGTATGAAATTTTCACGTGTAGGCGCATCTGAATGCGACGCAATGTTCAACCTCGTCCCTGAACTTGCAAGCGCTGATGCCCATGTCTTTTGGTCGAATGGCTGTTTCACAAACATGCTTGATTATGGCGCTGATTTTATAAAACTTGGCCAACTTGATATGCCTGCGAATTTCTTTACCGGTAATAATTGTGTTGCTGAAGCAGGACAATATCCAAGCAATTTCTTGTTGGGTGTTTCAACGCTGGCCAATGACATACAGTTCAGACGTCAAATGCAGTCACGGCTTGGCGAACCGCTTACAGTGGTTGGAAATCCACCAATAAAAATTGCAAGTATGAATTCCGTAGCGGATGCGGAGAAATTGCCAGGATTTTCTCTGTTCCTGTCGCGGGTCTTTCTGAACGACATATTAAGCATTGGCTTTTTGCCGATCGCCAATGTGGTCGTCTATGTGATTGTGTACACCATCCTTCAGCGGCTCAATGGAAATCTAATCGTTAATGCGGTAGTTGCGCTCATTCTTTCAGAAGCCATCCTGGTGGTCTCTTGCGCGGCAATCAAAAAACTCCTTGTCGGCAACAAGTGGGGGTCTGCTCACTCAACAACATTTTGGTCATGGCGGCATTTCACATACTTCTTCGCACAAGACTGTTTTTTTGCATGGTGCAGGGCACCATTGGCAATTGCAGCAGGTACGGTGCTCTCAAACACCATTCTGCGGAGTATGGGATGCCGCATCGGCAAGCGAACCATTGTGACTGCACCGATGCAGGCTTCAGATTGGAACGCGGTGAGCTTCGGTAATGACTGTGTCATCGCGGGCTTCATGCAATTTCATACCTTTGAAGATATGAGACTGAAAGTGAAATTAACCGACATCCAAGATGGCAGTGCCGTCAATTTTGGAGCCACAGTAATGGGCGGTGCGGTTATTGAGTCGGAGACAACGCTCCTACCTTTGAGCATGGTCCTGAAAGAGATGCATTTGCCCAGGGACACATATGAGGGCAGCCCAGCTGACCCTGTAAGTGATGCTTCCAACTTCGGCATCACCTCGTAATGACTGGAGGCAAAATGGATCGGGTCAATGATCATTTTTATTCCTGCATCCTCAATGTGACGCCAGCGACAATGCGTGGTGCGGTAACTGTGATATACGCGCCTGTTTCGCATGACCCTGTGGTGTCTGAGAGCTGTGCGTCAGTCCTTTCTGACGTGGAGATGCAAAGAGCAGGCCACTTTGCAAACGAACATGATAAATCGCAATTTGAACAGCGCCGGGCTTTTCGCCGCTTCTGCGGTGCGACTGTCCTTAAACTACCGAATTCGCTATCTCTGGTTCCATTCGAAGAAACGGCAAAGGGGCGGCCTTATCTTCCCGAGTTGGCGAATACTTGGTTTAGTTTTTCTTCGTGCCGGTTTGGATTTCTTGGTGCGTGGTCATCGACACACGGAGTTGGTGTCGACATCGAAGATCAATCGAGAGAGTTGGACACGGCAGAACTTGCCCAACATTTCTTTTCAGCAGTCGAGGCGAATGCTGTGAAGAGTACGAGTGATTTGGAGCGCCTGCGTTTTTTCTTTCAGCTATGGAGTCTCAAGGAAGCGGCGTTGAAATCTATCGGGGAAGGCTTGCCATTTGGCCTTGATACATTTGAGTTCGAGTTGGAACCAGAAATACGGTTCGTCCGTGTTCCAACCAAATTCGGAGGGCTGAATCAATTCAGTGCTCAGACGATCGAGACAACAGGCCATTGTGTTGCTGCTGTTGTCCTCCGAAACCCGGTTTAACTAAGCGGTGTTGAGAGGTTTAGGTGGCGCAAAATGTAGCAGATGCTCAATTGAACTGGATTTTAAAAGAACTCAATCGCCAAAATCTTGTGAATACTACTTGATAACATTTATCTACTTTGAACGTAAATATAGATAAATTGCCTAGCAATATTAAATATACTCGTTTTTTTTAATTAAAAACAGTTTAAAAATAAATTTTGGTAGTAATAATCTTGATTCCAAAATGTAATGAAAAATATCTCAAATAGGGGGAAGATTCTATGAGCAAAATCTTACTCGATATTTCCCAGGTAATCTTCAAACTCGACACAATCATAGCTAGTCGCACCGTTTTGGAAGAATTTTTTCTCCAACCATCCGACACCTCCGATTTTGACGGCTTTGCGGCATTCTGAATTTACATTGGCAAGATGTATTTGGAGCCAAACGACGAACCTGGATACTTAGCTTCGTAAAAATTTAGTCCACTCTCAGGGTGTAAGCCCACCATTTCTAATTTCTAATTTTTACTTTGTTCGAACTTCAAGTTTACCCCAAACCTTTTCTGCCAAAGATTGATCTACATGGGGTAGAATGACCGCATTGTAGGCGTCTTCAATCTGTTCAAATTCGTCTTGGCAAAGCTCACCCCGATCATCGGGGAGAATGTTCTTTGACTTCAGATCAGAGAAATTGATTGGGTCTGCGCCATAGGCGAGACAAAAAATATTGTAGTATCTCTGTTCGGCCGTTCCGTGCTCGCTGGCAAATTCTATTGTCGAGGCGGATTTTTGTTCTTTTGATTCGGTTTGGAAGGAATATGCGGTGCCTCTGACAAGGCGACTGGCAACCTCATTATCGAGAAGCAGAATAATGTATGCGGCAAATTGGTCAGCAGCATCCTCCTCGCGCCCAAACAATGGCGTATTGTGCAAGTCAAAGAAGGCGTGCGCAAATTCATGCAGAGCCGCGCTGAAAAACGGGCCAGCAACGGCATCGTGGGGTGCAACACCATCACTCGTAGTTTTCTTTGGTTTTGTCCACTGCAATTCGTCCACAAGTTCGTAACACACTGTCACATCATCTTCGAAGTAGAAAGCGTCATCCTCTCCATCGCATCCCCGAAAGGTGAACTTCACAGGTCTGGGGAGCTTAAAAGGACTGAGAAATTCCTTCAACCGCTCAAGAACTCGACGCTCCTTGACATCCTCATAAACTTTCATCAGGTCGCGGTCTTTCGGCAAGACATAGGCGATCTGGATCTGATTAGTCTTCATCTTAGCTAACCCGGGGGCAGTCGCGACCACCATGAGGGCGAACGCTGTGATGCAAAACAAGGTGCTCGCTCTGGCAATTTCCAAATTTCCATCCTTCTTAAAAAGCAGGCCCTATTTGTAAGACAGGCTAGCGGCCGTCTAATTGGTATGAGAATACAAGGAAACTCTATTTTATCCAAAGGCGACAGGTTATGCTTAGAGCAGGAAAACAATGTTCGCAATGCGAGAGCATTTAGCGCGGATTATGCCTACAAAGATCTCGGCAAGAAAGACACCCTACAAGGTGATGGCATTAATTTTGACCCATTGTGGGGGTCGCGCACAAGCCTTAAGGCGAGCCAATTCACTCTTGGCGGTGCTTAATCGGGTTTTCAATGTCTGCGACTGTCCTGCCCCCTACAACTGCTCCAGTTTGGTATAGTTTTATATGGTGTTCGGGGGAGGTGTTTAATGACCCGAAAGCGATTTTCAGAAGGAGATTTATTGGGAATACTGCGTCAGATTGAGTTGGGTTTATCTTCAGGTGTCTAGCCCCCAATTTCTGTACCACTGATTTGAGGTTTCTCTAATAAGGTCTCTGGAGCTGGTGGTTGCATGTTTAGTGCATGGTGTGGCCTGATTTGATTGTATTGCCTTAGCCATACATTGATGGCGACTTGTGTTTGCCTGGTGCTGTGGAACCATTCTGCATTCAGGACTTCTCGACGTAATGTTCCGAGGAAACGGGAGAGATCTCAGCACGTCGTGCGCCTCTGCCTCACGAAGAAGCAGATAGACAACTGAAATTGTCTCTGAATGTAGGTGCGCCGTCAGGATTTCTGACGCTCACCCAAATTCAACTACACCACCTAGGTCGATCCCCTAGCCTAAACAAAGCGATAAAGATTGCCTTGGATATTATGCCCAAATGGACCAGCTTCGACAGAGCTGGTATTCCACGGCCAGCTGGGGATGTCTA
>CAJQND010000123.1 GCA_905479595.1 uncultured Hyphomicrobiales bacterium | reverse complement strand
GCCCAAACCATTGTATCGAGAATGCAAAGAAGTAAGACAGCGGCAAACCCTTGGGAGAATGCCAATGCAGACATCGTCATCGCAACCGCCAGACACAGCGCCTGAAGCACATGCCGGGAACGCCCGGTCCGGTCGGCAATAAATGCGAACAAAGGACCAGAAAAAATCTTAATGGCAATCATCGCGGACAGCGTGATCGCAATTTGATCATCACTGAGGCCTTTATATTTCAGCCACACAGGAAAAAACGGCAAGTGAATGCCAATGACGAAGAAAAGCGCCACATAAACCAGGCTTAAACGCACTCCAAACCCGCGACCGCCCACGCCCTACCCCTCTTCGTTCGAATTCCTCAGCGCTATTTAGCGCCATCTAAACCTTTGAGTAACCACAATATGGTTATTGTTTTCGTGAAATGGTGGGTCTGGGGCCGCCATGATGTGAGTTTTTGAGTTTGCTAGGTAAATTATGAGTACATCCCATCAAGTTACGCCATTGCGTAAACAAGACTATGAAGCAATCGAACATGCAGTGATGGAGACCGCGCGAGGTCGTTGGTTTTTGCACGAATATGCGCACCGCAACCGCACAGCAGATACCAACATGCTGCTAACTGCCATTGAGCGCATTGAAGATGCCTTGGCGTTAAAAGCCGATGGGCATGACATTGCGGCGGAAGAAAAAAAGCCTGAATTTGCGGTGGAGGAACTTGCGGGGGTAATTTCCAACACCCGTGGTGAAATTTCAGCCATTCGCGATGAACTTCTGGATGACAAAAATTTCACAGGCGATGATTGCGACCCGCTCGATGCAACGGTTGCTTCAGCCGATGCCATATCCGCCAGTATTTTCGAACAAGCACGGGGCTTGCAGGAAACCGTATACAAACTGCGTGATGCGGGGACCCATCAAATGTTGTGCAATGCGTTGGACGAATGTGCGGCCCAGTTGATGCGGATAAGCCAAAAGCAAGATTTGAACGCACGGCGCACCACCCAGGCGCTGCGTGCGTTGCAGCAGCTTGACGAAAGAATTTCCGGCCCGTCAACATTTGAAAGCACGCCACCTTTAGCGTTTGATCCAGTTGATGCCGGTTCAACCGAAGATGAGCATGCCCAGCTAGAAGAGACCCCGGACGATGGTTCCAATGATGGTCGCATTGTCTTTATTCATACAAAAGGGCCTGCCACACCGCCGCTTTTCGCACCTGAAGAACCGGCCGCAGAGGCCGAAGAACAAGATGCCGGAGGCTCTTCAGAAAAACAGGATGGCAGCCCGCTCGTTTTCGTCCCGGCCTAGGGCAATTCAGACGCTAAGAAGATAAAATTTCTGCATAGAGGCTGGCATCCACGTTTCCACCAGACAACACGATCGCTGTTGTTTGGCCGGAACAATCGATCTTGCCAGATAACACAGCCGCAAGCGGCACCGCCCCACCCGGCTCAATGACCAACTTCAGCGTGTTGAATGCGTAGCGCATGGCATCGCGAACCTCATCATCACTCACCGTAATTCCGGCTGTCACCAATTCATGATTGATACCGAATGTCAGCACGCCTGGCTGTTGCGTAAGGAGTGCATCACAGATCGACCCGGTTGTTTGTTTATTTTTCTGCCGTTTTCCAGATTTCAATGATCTTTTCAAATCATCAAAACCTTCAGGTTCGACTGAATACAAAGCTGTTGAGGGCAGTAATTCAGAAAACGCCAGGGAAATACCCGCGAGCAGGCCACCGCCGCTGGCTGGCACAAGCAACGCATCAGGTGAGATACCACGCGCTGACAGATCATGCGCCAGCTCAAGACCAGTAGTGCCCTGGCCAGCGATTATGTGTGGATCGTCGAAAGGTGGCACAATGACTGCACTGCGTTGCGTTGCTATTTTTTTTGCAATTGCCTCGCAGTCCTCGCTTGCCCGGTCATAAAACACCACATCAGCACCGTAGCTTTGCGTGTTTTGCACTTTGATCTGCGGAGTATCCTCCGGCATGACGATTAGTGCGGGCAACCCGTTGATCTGCGCTGCAGCGGCAACACCTTGCGCGTGATTACCGGAAGAAAACGCGACAACGCCTCCTGCTTTCGCATCAATTCCGAGTTGTGAAATTCGATTATATGCGCCGCGAAATTTGAACGACCCGGTCCTTTGCAGGCATTCCAGTTTGATCAGAACCCGCCCGTCAACACGTTCATTAAGCGCTGCGGATTCAATCGTGGGCGTACGTACCGCCTTTCCAGCAATACGTATCGCTGCCATTTTTACATCATCAAAGATCGGAAGAGAGGTCTTTGATTTTTCCCCAGTCCCCGCTTTTTTTTGTGCATCCATAATTCATCCCCATTGGATATTTTTTGCGAGAAGTTGAGGTTATCCTCCAATCAGGGCCGGTCGATGGCAAGAACGAGGCCATTCGCCGTTCAAATGTAAAGCAATCCAACCGAAGCAGCCAACAGCAAGCCCATTGTTACATTAAACGCTCTAAGCCGACCTGGTGAGGTGAGAAACTTCCCAATTGCCGTTCCAAACAGGCACCACACAGTTGATGCAGGAAAAACCAATGCTGCAAAGACAAATGCAATTAAACCCGCCTCAAAAAATGTATT
>CAJQND010000122.1 GCA_905479595.1 uncultured Hyphomicrobiales bacterium | reverse complement strand
TGCAACTTCGCAATGATATCGGAATATTTTCCCTGGGGCACAAAACAGATATCCTGACTGTCCGGCTTGTCGGCAATCACCAGACCAAGCTCGCGGGCAATCTCGCGCGTCTCGCTTTTCGGCAAATGGCCGAGGGGAAAGCGCAAATAATCAACCTGTTCCTGGGTCGTGGCAAACAGAAAATAACTCTGGTCACGCCCATGATCGACAGGACGGAAAAGCCCGCGCCTGCCCGTTTCAGGATCCAGCAATTTCGAGTGAATATAATGCCCGGTCGCCAGCGCCGCCGCGCCAAGGTCTTTCGCCGTCGTCAGCAAATCGGCAAATTTCACCGTCTGGTTACACGACACGCACGGGATCGGCGTTTCGCCATCCACATAGCTTTGAGCAAAGGGATCAATCACCGCCTTGCGAAATTTCTCTTCGTAATCGAGCACGTAATGGGGAATGCCCAACGTCTCGGCCACGCGCCGCGCATCGTGAATGTCCTGGCCCGCACAACAAGCACCTTTGCGGTGAACCGCCTCGCCATGATTATAAAGCTGCAGGGTCATGCCCACCACATCATATCCCTGACGGGCAAGAATGCCTGCAACAACGGAGCTATCCACCCCGCCGGACATGGCAACAACGATACGCGTATCTTCCGGGCGGCCCGGCAAATCTAGTGAATTCAACATCTTTTTCTTCCAGATCATGCACGGTTAAAGGCCGCGCCATCCAAACTTTGATGTCATATAGTGCTTTTGCCTGCAAATGTAAAAGGGCGATTTATCCTATCGCCCCTCCGCCACAAAACACATTGGCCGACCGAATTTCTTGAAGGTCCCGCGCGGCACGGCCATGCATCGCCTGCGCCGCTTGCAACCGTGATACAAACACTCGCGCCACCGCTCCATCAACGGCTCGTCAAAACAGGCCAGCTTGTATCGCGCCAACGGAGTCAGTGGCGTAAGGGTCAGCTCTGTTGGCTCCTCCGCTGCCTTGTCGAAAGACCCATTCAGGTTTTCTCCCGCAAAACGGCTATCATCTACTTGAGTGGGAAACTGGTTCATCGCCCGTCGATCCATTTCGAAATTGAGTAAAAATTGAACGTGATGATGCGCACTCGCCATTTTGCCTCGCAAAATGACTTTGTCGTAAGGAGCAAACCCGCGGCCTGAACGCCTATCGTCTGACCCAATGTGTACGGGCCAACAGGCCGCGTGCGAAGATTTTTGGTATCGGGAGGCTCTTCAGTACACTGTCCTGCCCGACCCTCACGTTAAGCCCCTGGGAGTTGAACCCTTTCGGCCTAACGCTTCGCTGCTGTTTTCTTTGTTCCCGATGGCGATATCAAGCCCAACGTTTGCGTGAAAACAGTGGGGAGACTGTATGGGAGATTTTTGGGATGGGGATAAGTTTTTTCTGCGGGCACCCTTCGCCCCCCAAGAGGGGGAGAAAGTAATTTCTTGGCTTTAGCGCAGCTAAACCTTAGAAATTACAAGAGGGGGGGAATATGCGCAAACCAGTTCCAGCAAGAAACCGTCAATTCGCAAAGGACATGCGAAACGAACCGACCAAAGCAGAATCTGTCTTATGGCAAATTGTTCGCGGTAAACGTCTGGAAGGTTTACGTTTTCGCCGCCAACACCCGATAGAAAGCTTCATTGTCGATTTCATCTGTCTGGATGAAAAACTGATTATTGAGCTTGATGGCAGTCAGCATGCTGAGAGCAAATACGGAATGTGGGTGATGATTAAGCCATTTATTACTTTCGCCACCTACCCACTTTGTGCCGTTACGAATAGATTTACGTTAATTTATCAAATTGCGCTTCCCGCCCATTGTCGTCGTTGCATTATGTAATTCTGACAAAAAAACCCCCGGCAATTGCCGGGGTTATTGTTTAGAACAAGTTCATCTGTTTGTTGTCTGGATCATTGATCTTGTAGACGGTTCTTGCCATCGCAACGGTTGCCTTGCCTGCAAAGAGTGGTTTCTCGGTGACGTGATTGACTATGTGCCAGCCACCCCAGATGCGTAGACCTGATCCTGCAAAGGAAATCGATGGACGACCAGGCCCGCAGCTGCCGCCAAAAATGCCAAGGACTGAATGCAATGCATTGGACAATTCCTCATCGCTCATTTCGGCTTCGATTGCATCGCCATATCGGCGAGGGAGGGAAGCGGTGGCCAATTTGAAAATCATGACCTTGTCCGCTTCAGTCAGAGGCTGGTCTTTGTCGTCCAACATCAATATTCACTGGCAAGCATAATGGTGAGTACCCGAACGGTCTTTGCAGTGTCTGAAGGATCTTCTGAACCGTGGAGCATGTGAGGAGCGTAGTAGTCGATTTTCCAGAAGAGTTTTTTTCCCAGCATATCGATTGCTCCAAAGTCATGCTCACCATGAGGATCATTGTCTTCAGAGAAGTCATTGAAGCTACGAACAGCCACGATAACCTCGCCAAGTCTCATTTGTGGATCGATGTCCATCAGGCTTTGTACACCTGCCGTCATCAACACCTTACCGAGGATGCTGCTGTCGCCCTTGCGAAAGCGATCATTTAGACTGCGAATTGCTTCAGAATTATCTGCCATCTTGTTTTCTCCGTTGAACCGCGTCCGAACCATTCGGACGCGCTTCTCAGGAGAAAAAGAAATGCCTGCCTCCAGTATGGATGAGCAGGCATTGAGTTGGCTTCAAGTTGAAGTCGCCAGGTATTGGTTCAATCAGCTGGATGGATTCCAGATGATTGCAAACTCTTTGGTTTCTTTGGTACCGGGCATTCTGCCAAGATTGGCGTACAGCGTCCGGTCACCAAATTCTGGTGCCGCAATGGACATGGAAACGAATTCCTTGCCGGTTGAGATTGCCTTGCGGTTCCAGGCGGCTCCGATTTCGACTTCGCCGCACATAACGCGAAAATCCGGTTGGTTCTCAGTCTTCTTGCGATTGAGAACCAGTTCGATGTTCTGGCGGATAGACAAGGTGCTGAGACGGCCTTTGTAGGAACGGCCTTGTCAGAGGAACTTGACGAATTTTGCTTCGGCTCTTAATTCTGCTGAAAGGCCAAACAAAATCCCTTCAAATATTTCAAAACATCTCCAGATGTCATCCGCCTTGCGGTGATGATGTATGTGCGATTTCCGCTGTCCTTGAGAAATGTTGAAGACCTGCTGCATGAGCGAGGCAT
>CAJQND010000121.1 GCA_905479595.1 uncultured Hyphomicrobiales bacterium | reverse complement strand
ACAGGCCTTCAAATTCCTGCAAGCTCAATTTGCCGTCGCCATTGGTGTCATATTTGCCAAGCCGTTCAGTACGATTGGTGTCGATCTCTTCTTGGGTGATCTTGCCGTCTTTGTCGGTGTCATAGCGCTCGGTGAACTGCTGAACCATCTTGCCACGGCCGTGGCCACCGCCCATGCCCATATGCATGCCATGACCACCGCCGCGATGGTGTTTGCCCCAACCGCCTTCTGCATTTGCCATTCCAGCAACGCCTGCGGTGCCGAGCAATCCGGCGGTTAAGATGGCCAGTACGATCTTTGTATTCTTTTTCATAATAAGCCTCATCAAAATGTTTGTTTCTGGTGAGGTAACGCTTGGTGGAGGTAAAACCCGTCGCTCAATGTGCGAAGTATTTTAATTTTAATCCAGCAATGGCAGCTGTTGGGTGGTTTCGCGCGGTGCGGCGGGCTTGCGGCGGCGGGTGATCTTTTTGAATGCCCAGTTGATCATGTGGCCACGTGCAGCGAAGCCGGAAAGGACAATTTGCAAGCTGCGCTGCGGAGTTGGCCGATCGACAAGATAGACGCTTTCATCGAGCGCCAGGCGCGCACCCTTGGCGGTGAAACGCCATCCAGAGCGGTCTGGTAAAAGCAGCATGACTGAACTGCCATCCTGCGAAATTGTTGCTTTCACCGCCGGGTGAAGATGAAAGCGAATGGCAAAACTGGTGTCTTCACTTTTCTCCGCAGTGTTTTGCGGCCCGGTGAAGCGGTCTTCTCCGCGCAGGTCATGGCCATCAGATGCCAGCCATAAGCGCCGTTCATGAACGAGCCCGTGGGTGCGCAAATAACCATCATGTCGACCATCAAACACGGTGCCAGAATCATTGTTGCCCAGTTCGCATTCCGCTATGCGAGGACCGATGTGCAAAGGCCCGCCGGCGAGCTTGTTGATAATCGAGCCATCTGCGATACGGCTTGAGGAATCGTCGTTCAAGGATGCAGTTGAATGCGCAGGGGTGGTGCGTGCCAGGCGTGCCCAGCGCGGGTCTGGCTCCGATGGCGCACCGCAATTGACAACAATGCGGTGGACGCCTTCAGAAAACTCAAATGATAGCAGTCCGGCATGGGCGTTGGCAGCAAAACGTGGAATTGGTGGCAGGCCGCAGTCGATTATCGCAGCGCTTGCACCAGCTGAAAGCCTGGCATACCCGGAATAGCGCGCGTGAGCGGCTGGTTTGCCGTCCACCTGATCAAATTCCTGAATGGCGCGGATTGCCGGGCTCATCGCTTTGCCAACACCGTTAAAGGATGCCAACCCGCCATCTCCATGGCAGATCAGCCGCACCATCGGCATCATCCGGTCAATTCCCGATACCAATGCCGGCGGGATCTCAATGCTGGCTTTTTCGATCAAGGCCGCGAGTGGCAAAAGCTCACACAGCAATGACACAACAACCGCAGGCTCACGCGACACATGCCCGCCATCTGCAAGGATTTGGCATTCAATTTCCCGGCTCAAGGCGCTGAAAGCCTGTTCGTGTGCCCCTTTGCCCATGTCCAGGCACAACGCCGCATAAGATAATGCGATCGCGGCCTCAAAGCGCGCCATGTCTTGTGGTGCAAATGGCATGTGACGGGCCAGGAAGCGCACATGGCGGCCCAGTGAGCGGAAATAGAGCTCTTCGAAGCGTTCCCCCGCCTTTGCCAGTAAAAACGGCGCATGACGCAGCCAGGCGATCATTCGCCGTGCCGTCACATCAAGCGCGTCGGCACAATCAGGGTAGTGTTTGCGGTTGATTACCCAATCAGAGATCAATGTGCGTGCCTGGGCGCGCTGCAATTCATTGCCGCCAGCCTGCAAATCGCGCAACCAGCCAAAACTATGCAGTTCGCGTTGCCAGTCGCTACCGGCGTCCAGGCTGAAAGGTAACCGCGCTTCTGCATGAACCTCGTTTCCAGCCAGGTCATAAATGCCGCGGTAAATCTTGTAACCACTATCGGCACTGCCTTTCAGAAGCTCGCCAGGGGTGGTTTTTACTTTTGTCGGTACAGGCGCGCGCGGGTCGGTGAAAAACAGTTTGAAGCGGCCTGAAACGCTGCGGCCTGCATCTGAAAGCGCTTGTGCTGCAAGAGTGTTAAATGGATGCTTTTGGAAAGTGCCGGGTGCCAGTGTCATTGTGCACCTGCCCGGCAGGAGGGCCTATCCGCCGTTGCGCAGGCGCTCAATATTTGCCGCATAGCGCTCCCGGCCACCGGTGAAGGTTGCTGTACCTGCCACCAGCACATCTGCGCCTGCATCAATTGCTTTACCTGCGGTCTCAAAGTTTATTCCGCCATCCACTTCCAAATCGATATCGCGTCCGGTTTCATCGATCATCGCCCGCAATGCAGCTATTTTGTCTAGCTGGCTGGTGATAAACGACTGGCCACCAAAACCCGGGTTCACGGTCATTGCCAGGATAAGATCAAGCTCACCAATCAGCGGCAAGACGGTCTCAGCAGGCGTTGCGGGATTTAGGGCCAGGCCCACTTTGCACCCCGCAGCTTTAATCGCCTGCATGGTGCGGTGGGTATGGGCCCCAGCTTCCGCATGAAACGTGATGATCTGGGCTCCAGCATCGGCAAATGCCTCAATAAAAGGATCCACCGGCGCAATCATCAAATGCACGTCGAATATCTTATCGGTACAGGTTCTTAACGATTTGATAACGCTAGCGCCAAAACTGATATTTGGCACGAAATGGCCGTCCATTACGTCGAGATGGATATAATCCGCGCCAGCATCAGCGGTGGCGCGCACCTCCTCGTTCAATCTGGAGAAATCAGAAGCAAGAATAGACGGGGCGATTCGGACTGGTTTTTTCATAGATAATGCCTAACAGGGGAGGCATTGCGCAGCAAGTGCTGGTGAGATAGGCATAAAGGCTTGGCCGCATCTGTGGATTTTTCCGTTAATGAAATTGTCTTCCAAAATATTTTTACTGCTGGCGCTGGGGATTATCTGGGGCATGACCATTCCCCTGACAAAAATTGCAGTATCCACCGGTCACCAACCTATCGGACTGATTGCCTGGCAATTGATATTCTCGATAGGCGCGCTGGGTGCTATTTCTGTGCTGCGGCGGGTCTGGCCAACGTTTAACCGTGAAAACATCATTTATTTTTTGATGATCGGTGCACTTGGAACCCTGTTGCCCAATAGTTTTTCCTATGTTGCAGCCGCCCAGCTTCCTGCTGGCGTCATGGCGATTATTATGGCGTCGGTACCAATGTTCTCGCTGGCTGTCGCATTGGCTTTGCGCGTGGAAATGTTCTCTGCGATGCGGTTCGCCGGGGTGTTGCTTGGCGCTGCTGCGGTTGTGATGCTCGTTGGACCAGAAACCAGTTTGCCCGATCCGCAGAAGGCGGTGTTCGTGCTCGTGGCTCTGATCGCGCCGGTTTGCTATGCCTGTGAAGGAAATTATATTGCCTTGCGTGCGCCGCGTGGCGTTGACCCTTTAATTGCTATGTTGGGCGCATCCCTTTTGACTGTATTGATTGCCGCGCCGGTTGCGCTGGCGAGCGGTAACTGGATTGATTTATCTACTCCCTGGGGACAACCGGAATGGGCACTGTTAGCGTCGTCACTTCTGCATGTTGTCGCCTACACATCTTACATTTCGCTTGTCGGCAAGACGGGCCCGGTTTTTTCCAGCCAAATCGCTTACGTCGTCACGGTAGCCGGCGTGTTCTTAAGTGCATTGGTTCTGGAAGAGAGTTATTCGACCTGGGTCTGGGCCGCGTTGGCGGTCATGCTGTCCGGGCTAGCCCTGGTGCAGCCGCGCCGTGCAGTTAAACGCGCCGAAGCCGTGAAATAAAGAACCCGTCCATGCCGCCGTCCGCACCTGGAGACATTGAGGGCAGGGTGCGCACGTCACCGTCGGCAGTTATTGCCTC
>CAJQND010000120.1 GCA_905479595.1 uncultured Hyphomicrobiales bacterium | reverse complement strand
TTGGATGAGTTTGGCCGGGAGTGTCTTGCCATCCGCGTCAAACGTAAGCTCAACTCTATCGATGTGATCGACGTCCTCACCGACCTGTTCATTCTGCGCGGTGTTCCCGCTTACATCCGCTCAGATAACGGCCCAGAGTTCATTGCTGAGGCTGTCCGCAGTTGGATCAGTGCAGTCGGCGCGCAAACGGCTTACACTGAGCCGGGATCACCCTGGGAGAACGGATATGTGGAGAAGCAATCATCCCATTGCAGCAAAGGCCACCCATGAACTAACATTCAAACCGGACCAATAAAGTGGGGCTGGTCACTCGCGGCGAATGCCTAATTAGAAAGCCGCCGACAAATGCTCCACCGTTCATGGAGGCTATCGATCAGAGATGGCAATTGATTTTTATGTGGATGAGAACAGCCAGATTGTTCGGTTGGTGCTGAGAAATCAATCTACAATTGAAGACGTTCAGGAAAAACTGCCGCAATTGATCGAATTAATCAGCCGCCTTGATGAGCCGCGATTGCTGATTGACTACATCGAAGACAGTGAGAAGCTCAATCCAAAGCGGCGGGCGGGCGTTTTTCTGCTTGCGGACCAGCTGAATGAAAATATCAAGAAAGTTGCCATAAGTTGTGCGCCTCACCTTAGGCAAGACATAGCATACGTGTGTGAAGTCATGCAGGCGAGAGATGTGCCTGCACAATGCTTCAATGATATACAAACGGCTGATGTCTGGTTGCGGGAAAATTGAGGTTCGAAGCTGGTTCGACACCCCTCGCAAACCAAAACTGACCTTTAGGAAGAGGCTTTTAGATAAGGTCGACTATCAGGAGGCGAATTTCTCGTTCTGGCACGAATAAGGCGTTGGTTGTTTCACAGCAAACGTCCAGTTTGGGCAGTGCCGACCCGACTCGGACATCTAGGTGCAATGCAGCCAGCGGCTGCGCCGAGCCTTATCTCGTGATTCGACTGTAATCAAAAACAAGGTGAGCGGGGTTACGTCGAACTGCGAAAAGAACTGAGAAGAAAGCGCAAGAACGCCATCGATGAACAACAATACCAAGGGCGGCGACCCACTCCCGACTATCCCGGTTTGCTCTTGGCGTGTTTGCAGCGGAGGCGGATTTGTCCCTGTTTCCTTGTCTTTGCTTGCAGCGAGGCGGGAGCCTGTCTGGCCCTCGCAAGGTGTGCCCAATGTGGCGTGGCGCCCTTCAGATCAGCGGGAGTAGAACCGCGGCAGCGCCTTGAGGTTGTCCTTGGTTGCATTGGGCAGAAGCAGGTTTCCATCGACTCTTATTCCGAAGGCCTTGGCAAGCAACGCGACCAGCTTCTCGCCGATGTTCAGAAATCCCGCGACATTGACGATCACGTAGGAGGTGATTCCGTCCGGCAGGGCAATTGCGTCGTGCACGTAGCCGACGAAATTGCCATCGCTATTGTAGACGCTTCCGCGCAGCAATTGCAGAACGCTCCACCCTTTGGCGACCAGGGCGATATCGACGTTGTTGTACTCGACGATGACACCGCCTGCGACATGTTGGGCGGCAGCGGGAGCATTCGCGCCAACGGTCAGACCACCAGCAACAAGCCCCGCAGCAAACAGTTTCATACCCTTCGCATCAGTCGTTATCGATTACGAGAAACATCGGGTGAAGAAACTGAAGAAGCAGCCAGGTAACATGTGATCCACTGCCATCACCGTTCCCAAAATTCTCTACCGCGTAGCGGTTTAGTGCAATATATGTTTCGCGATGCATCGGATGAAAGAGCATTTGATTAAGCCGTTTTCCAAATCGGTTTGGCGATTTTTAAGTGGGTTAAAGAATCTGCAGCAACCCAACGATTGCACCAACGATAGTAATGGTTTGAACAGCAATCGCGCGATATATCCGCGTTTCCAGCGCTGAGATTTCAGTCTTGATGTCTGCAATGTCGACCTTTGAGGCCAGGTGTTTTGCATCGTCTCGCGTGACGACGTCTTCAGCAACTTGCTTGGCCTTGGTTTCGTCGACACCGGCGCTTAGAAGCGCCTTGTAGAGTTCGAGTGTGGCTGATGACATATGCTTCCGATTATGTTGCCATCCTAGCATAGATGTCTAAATCCCGCCATCCTGATAGCTGTCAGATCAATCTTCAGCGCCGTTGTGGCGCCGTCCCCCACCCAAAGAAAAAGCCCTCCGTGGAGGGCTAGTGAAGCTCGATGGCTTCAATCCTCAAGCTGTCCATGAAGGCAGCCAGGATTTGCAGTTGATGTGGCGTGACTGTCTCAGTTAGAAAGCACACCGCATTATCGATTCCATTCTGAGTGGCAATCAGAACGTCCAGGGGATCCCGCATCAGTACCAACTCCCCTTCCCCAATGCGGTTAGCGTTGAAGATATGCTCTTCCGGCCTGAACCCGTTTGGAAAGATCAAGGTTGGGCTGTCTTGCATGACGGTGCGCCCGCAGTAGGCCACAAGGTTGCCAATCCAGTCGTGGATCGGAATCGCAAGTCTTCCCCGCATAATTCCCTTCGGCGCATACCCTGCCCCAAACGAGACGCATGTGTCTTCCTCAAGCCCCAACTCCAGTGCGGCTTCGTGGCCGGGCTGCAGATAGGTTAGAGGCCGGAGGCTTCTGACGTCCTCCTTGCTGCTCTCCTCGGGAACTGTTCCAGACCTGGTACTCTTCCTGGGAACACTACTGGTACCTGTACTGTTCCCTTCTGCCAGAAACTCGGCAGCGTCCTTCATGCTGCAATTGCGGATGTGAGCAACAAAGGCAATAACATCACCGCCGACACGTCCTCCAAAGCAGTAGAAGGCCCGCTTGGCTGGCGTCACCACCAGCGCTCGCTCGCCGCCTGACTGACAGATCGGACAAGCACCGCGCCATTGTCCATTGCGTTCTTTCAGTGAAAGTCCGAGCTGCTCAATTGCCTGCTCGATAGGAACCTGCTCCTTGACGGTCGCAAAGTCGATATAGGCCATGTGGATATCTCCCAATGTACAACTCCTGATTGCATTATACTGGACGCATGGACAACCAAGATGGAGATATCAACATGTCGAAGGGAGATAAGCCGGTGTTCAATGTCAGGGCTCGTCAGGAACCAGACAGTGAATACATGACCACGATTGGCGCGGCCTGGAAGTTCAAACAAGGCGATGGCTATGTGGTGAAGCTGCACTTAGTTCCGGTGAATTGGGACGGCAGTATTGTTCTTGTGTCGCCCAAGGAGGAGTGACGAAAGACACACAACACCATGCAACAAGAGTCTCTTTGGAGGCTCTCTTTTTTCGATTCGTTGAACAGTTCTCGTAGGGAACCGATTGTGAAGGGCAATGACCAAGTTTGCTGGCGAACTTGCAGCACAGTGTTGTAATTTGGAATGTTTTGGCATTGATCCAGTTGCAGGGTGAAACGGCTGCAAGCAACAAAATACGTGCGCGCGTCTTTGCACTTCGATGCTTCAAATTTACCTCGGCTCATCACTAAGAAGTGCCAAGGCCACAGCCCATTTCGGATGAATCCGCGAACGCCTCAGCATTGTCTTGCGAACTGAATTGCAACCAGACTTGGGATCAACTGGAGCTGGAACTTCCGGGGGTGTTGGTATTTGGACGAAACCATCACGGAGTATTCGAAACACACCGAATTCTGCCGAAATCCCGCACGGGGGTATCAGGTCTGATTCGGTAACGACATTGGCGCGAAAAGACCAAACGATGACCTCAGCATAACGTACTTTGTCACAAAGAACAGCTACCAGAAAAAACTGAAAGGGCAAACACTATGACCAAGCTGAAACATCTGCCGCTTCTGGCATTAACTTCAACAGCATTGATGATGGCTACCGCCTTCGCAGACACCCCGAAGTACAAGATGACGACCGATATTCCATCATCGATCACTGCGCCAGACAGCGTGGAAACATCCATCGGGACGATGAAGTTCTTCGATGGTGTGCCCGACGCAGCCAGTGTTGCGGCAAGTTATGACTTCCTGGACCGGTCACGCGCGGTCAATGTGTTCATCAATTCGATCCCGATGATGTCCGCCTACATGTTGCGGGAAGGTCAGGCCAGCATGGGGGCCGATGCCAGCAACAAGATCGCCATCTGGGACAACCTGATGGATTCCAAAACGATTCTGCTGACAGGTAACACCTCGACCATGTATGCGGTCGGTTTCCTCGATCTGGCCAAGGACGGTCCAACGGTAATCGACCTGCCACCTGGTATGCTTGGTGTGCTTGATGATATGGCGTTCAGGTACATGAGTGATCTGGGTGTTGCTGGCCCCGACAAAGGAAAAGGCGGTAAGTTTTTGGTGCTCCCGCCGAACTACAAGGGCGATGTGCCGGATGGTTATTTTGTCGTACCCTCCAAGACCAACGGTGTGTGGGTTTTCACGCGCGGCTATCTTGATAAAAAGCTGCCTTTGGACAAGGCGATACCTGCTGCATCAAAGAACATCCGCGACCACCTGAAGGTTTATCCTTTGAAGTCAAAGGACAATCCGCCAGCGACAGAGTTCATCAATGTGTCGGGCAAGGTCATGAACACGATCGTCCCCAACGATTACAGTTTTTTCGAAAAGCTGCATGACCTCATACAGGGAGAGCCGGACGAGTATCTCGGCCCTGAAGCCAAGGGAATGATGGCGGCGATCGGCATTGAAAAGGGCAAGCCTTTCAATCCCGATGCACGGATGAAAAAAATCCTCATGGACGCAGCTGCAATTGGCAACACCGCTGCTCGCGCCATCAGCTATTTCCCGCGTGACCCCGGCAACATGCTTTATGGCAAAGACAGTTCATGGATCATGGCCTATGCAAACAAGGACACGGCATTTCTGAAAGATGGTGCGTTTAACCTCGAGGCGCGCGCCCTGTTTCATTTTGGCTATATCGTTGTGTCGCCTGCCATGGCAGTCACGATTCCCGGCAAGGGATCAGACTACGCTCTGATTGCAGTCGATTCCAAGAAGCAGGCGCTTGACGGGGCAAAGACCTACAAGCTGACTATGCCCAAGGACGTGCCGGCCAAGGATTTCTGGGCGTTGACGATGTATGACACCCAGACTCGCTCACAGCTTCAGACCGATCAGCAGTTTCCGACATTAGGGAGTCAGACCAAGGGCATCAAGACGAACGCTGACGGCTCTTACGACATCTACTTCGCGCCCAAGCCACCCAAGGGAAAAGAAGGCAACTGGTTGCAGACTGTACCCGGCAAGAGTTGGTGGCTCGCGCTGCGGATTTACGGGCCGGAAGAGCCTTGGATCAAGCAAACCTGGCGCCCCGGCGAGCTCGAGCTGGTCGAGTAAGTGAGATTAAAACCGGGAGGGGATGGATGAATTTCCAATCCCCTCCAGCGCTCAAATAAGTCAAACAAGATTGACGGAGGCAAATATGAAAGCCGGATTATTGACGTGCCTTGCGCTCGCCGGACTTATGGCGACCGGTCTGACAACGGCCGTATTGGCGCAATCCACAAAGCTGCCCACCGAACCTATTGGCGGCAAGCCACCTGCGGGGACCAGCGCCTCGTTCAAGGACTTCGAAACGTTCAAGGATCAGGTTCTGTACCAGCGCGCCTTCGAGGCGGTGCTCTGGTCGGTGCCGATGGTCAACAAACTGGGCCTTAGGCGTGGCACACTTGCAGTAGGCGGTGGTGACAACGTGGTTTTGGCCTGGTCGGCAGGCGTTAAGCCCTATTTCGAGGCACTGACCCCCAATAACGTCTCGCCCTATGTCAACGCCACGATGGATCTGAGCAAAGGCCCGGTTGTGGTCGAGGTACCACCGGCGAACGACAAGGCAGGGTTGTTCGGCCAGATCGCGGACCACTGGTATCAAACCTTCGTGGACATCGGCCCGATCGGCATCGACAAGAGCAAAGGCGCCAAGCTGGTTTTGACTCCGCCGGGTTGGTCCGGTGACATTCCAGACGGATACACTGAGGTCAAAAGCCCGAGTTTCCGGATTGATTTTGCCTTCCGAAACGTCCCCTCGCCCAAGGGTACGCAGGCTGATCTTGACGCTCTTGCGAGCAAGGTTGCGGTATACAATCTGTCGGAATTGCCGAAGCCCGCGCCAACCAAGTTCATCGATCCGCTGAATGAACGCTGGCCAACACTTGCCCGCTATGACGAGCGCTGGTTCGAGGATCTGCACGACATAATCAGTGTTGAAAATTCCCTGCCGCGTGACAAGGTAATGATGGGCTTGCTCAAGACCATCGGCATCGAAAAGGGTAAACCCTACGCCCCGGATGACAAGACCAAAGCGATCTACCGCAAGGCCGTCGTCGATGCCTATCACTACATGCAGGCGACGTTTGAACGGGAACTGCCAGGCGAATCATGGTGGGATGATCGAAAATGGCGCAATATTTTCTTCCATGATGAAAACATGGGTTTCACGTGGGAAACCGACAGCCTTGTCGATTACGACATGCGCGCCGTTCGCCCATGGTTCTCGGCGATTTACTTCCCCAACAAAGTCGCCGAAAAGCCGGCCACAATGTACATCGCGACCATGCATGACGGTGACGGCAATCTGATGGAGGCTGGAAAGACTTACAGCCTGACCGTGCCGAAAGACGTGCCGGTGACCCAGTTCTGGTCGCTGACGATCTATGATCGTGAAACCTATTCTTTCATCTACTCGCCGCAGGAACGCCCCGGCCTTTCCGGGCGGGACCGTGACAAGATGACCGTCAACAAGGACGGGAGCGTCACACTGTATTTCGGACCAAAAGCACCTAAAGAATTGGACACAAACTGGATCCCGACCTCGGGCAAGGCGCCGTACGCGATGTTCCGCTTTTATGGGCCAACGGATAAGTTTTACGACAAATCATTCAAGTTGCCAGATGTGAAATTGGTAAAATAAGACAAACACAGTCCAACTATGGGTTTCGTTGGGGAATTCTCCAGTTTCAGGGATTTGGCGTGAAATGAATAATACCTGGCGCAATTTTGGATCAGTCTAAAGGTCTGTTTCTTCCCAACTATGGAAGGCAAACAGACCCACAACGGTCTTCAGAAAAGGTATTTGAGATGATGAATCGAACTCGGAGGTCGACGAGACTAGCCACGTCTACCGCAATGTTGGCCTTGGCTATGACTCTGGCGGGAGTAACTGCTGTATCTGCAGGCGAAACCGAAGCCAAGGCGCTGCTCAAGGCGATGTCTGACTACATGGTGGCACAGAAGACCATCTCGATGAGCTACGACAACAGCTTCGAAGTGGTTTCGAAAGATAAGCAGAAGTTGCAGGTGGCGGCCTCTGGCAAGATCGACATGAGCAGGCCTGACAAGCTCCGCGCCACACGCACGGGTGGGTTCGCCAATGTCGAGATGGTTTTTGATGGCAAAACCTTTACGATTTTGGGCAAGGACGCGAACGTCTACGTTCAAGCGGAAGTCCCTGGCACGGTTGACCAGATGGTTGATGTTGTTCGGGACAAGTACCACAAGTCCATTCCTGGCGCTGATTTGCTGCTTTCGAATGTCTATGACGAACTGACGCGTGATGTTGTTGAGGTGATGGACCTTGGCAGCGGCGTGATCGGTGGCAAGGAATGCGACCATCTCGCATTCCGTACCAAGGAACTCGACTACCAAATCTGGATCGCCCAGGGTGATCGTCCTTACCCCTGCCGCTATGTGATCACGACAACCAAGGTTGATATGGCGCCGCAATATACGCTCAACATCCGGGACTGGAAAACAGGTGACGAGGTTGCCGCGGACGACTTCAGTTTCAAGGCACCCGACGGCGCCGAGAATCTGGACCCCAAAGAGCTCAAAGCCATGAAAGGCCTGAGTGACATGCCCACTAATTTCTCGATAGGAGAATGATCATGACTTCGTTCAGAAAAATTGGCCTTGTGCTGTTTGCCGCGTTGTTAGGCATTGCCGGCGCCGGACTCAGTGAGCGCCTGTCTGTTCCGGGTGCTCTTAGTCTTGTCTCATCTGCACAAGCCAGAGTTGGACGTCCGCTCACGCCTGTTAGCGTGGCCGGTGTGACCCGACGCACGGTGCGGCGGTGTGCGGCTGGCGTGTACAATTGTTGACCCGCACTCCCCAGATAGATGTCAATTTTATTGTCCGCTGGAGCGTGAAAACCTCGCTTCTACAATGGGTTAATCGTGATTGAGCGAGAATTTGGTGGCGAACGCGACGGGTGAAGCGCAATCCGGGTCCGAAAGCTGACATTGCGAGAGATCGGGCCGTTGCAGGAATATACGCACAGGTAGAGCGGTGCGGCGCTAACCATCTCCGCTACTGCCTGCGTTTTGGGCGCCTCACCTGCTGCACCACATTATCTGTGATACTTCCCGCACAGTACGAAGGGAAATGGTGCCCGTAATTTTACGTTGCAGGTTATTGGGACCTCCATGCATCCACAAAAAAGGCAAGTGAGATCCAATGAAGCCGTGCAACTTTGCACGGTAGTCTGAACTCAACTGAGGAAAAAGAGATGCTGAATTTCATTAAGAGCAGGATTCTCAGTGGCATGCTGTTCCTTGTTCCGATTGTCTTGCTGCTAATCATCTTGAAACAAGGGCACGACTATATTGGCAAGTTAGTTGCACCGATTCTTGCTAGACTACCGGTCGAAATCGAAAGAGTCATAGGGATCATCGTGGTGGATCTTCTTGCGCTCGGCGTTCTGCTGCTGATCTGCTTCCTTGCCGGGCTTGTTGCTAGAAGAAAAGATGCCAGCGGGTTGATAACCTGGCTGGAGATCAATTTTTTGCAAAATATCCCAGGTTACGAGATTGCAAAGGCGAAATTGACAGCCCAGCTCAGCTTTGAAGCTGGCGAATATACAACCGTTCTGGTTCGCTTCGATGATCAGTGGCAGATCGGCTTCGAAATGGATCGTATTTCAGGGGAAATGGTGGTCGTTTACCTGCCTGGTTCACCCGATCCGTGGTCTGGCGCCGTCACCATTGTGACACACGATCGCATCAAGCGTCTGGGATCGAATCAGGTGGCCACGTTGAGCGTTTTCAAACATCTTGGGCGAGGCACGAGCGCTGATCTGAAGGCAATTATAGACAAAGCC
>CAJQND010000119.1 GCA_905479595.1 uncultured Hyphomicrobiales bacterium | reverse complement strand
TGGCGGAGAACAGGTTGGTGATCACCTTGGCACCCCAGAAGCTCATCTGACCCCAGGGAAGGACGTATCCCATAAAGCCTGCAGCCATCATCAGGATGTAAATGATCACGCCGAGAATCCACAAGATTTCCCGTGGCGCTTTGTACGAGCCGTAATAGAGGCCGCGCAACATGTGGATATAGACCGCGATAAAGAACATGGACGCGCCAGTAGCGTGCACATAGCGGATCAACCAGCCGTAATTCACATCGCGCATGATGTGTTCGACGGAATCGAACGCCATGCTTGTATGTGGCGTGTAATGCATAACCAGCACGATGCCGGTGATGAGCTGGATTACCAGGCAGATGGTCAGGATGCCACCAAAGGTCCACAGATAGTTAAGGTTCTTTGGCGTTGGAAACGTCATGAACTCATTGGCTGTGGATAGCAGCGGTAGCTGAGCGTCAAACCACTTTGCAACTGGGTTTTTCGGCTGATAGGTCGAATGTCCGGACATTGGTGTCTCCCTTAGCCGATCTTGATTCTGGTGTCAGAAATGTAGGAATAGAGCGGCACCGGCAAATTGGTCGGCGCTGGTCCTTTGCGGATACGCCCCGATGTGTCGTAGTGCGAGCCATGGCACGGGCAGAACCATCCATCATATTCACCTGCATCACCAATCGGCACACAGCCCAGGTGGGTGCAGACGCCAATCATGACGAGAAATTTTTCTTTGCCGTCGATCACCCGGTTCTCATCAGTTGCCGGTGCGTCAGCAGCCATATTTTCGTTGCGCGCGATCGGATCGGGAAGCTGATCCATGGGAACCGACTTTGATTCTTCGATTTCCTTGGCTGTGCGGTGGCGGATAAATACCGGGTTGCCGCGCCAGTTAATCGTGACCGATTGCCCTTCTTCGATCGGTGCAAGGTCCATCTCAACTGATGAGAGTGCCTTCACCGATGCATCCGGGTTCATCTGATCGATGAGCGGCCAGGCGGTTAGAGCTGCGCCGGTCAATCCCACCGCGCCGGTTGCGATGTAGAGAAAATCGCGCCGGTTGGTGTCATCTTTATCCATAGTCGCCACAGTGTGTTCCTTCTCCGGGCTAAACGGTCAAATCTTATTGGCTGAAACGCGTTCGGATTTTCTTATCCAAGTAAGAGTGAATCTGAACAATGCCCCACGCCGTAATTCCGGGCATGTTTTGACACCCTCGATAAAGAATGTCCATACATGGCATTACCCGTCATAATGTCGCATAAAACAGATGTATTAAAAGCCGAGAAGCAAAACTATCCCCAAATGGTCTCACTTGCCCTCTACCAACCCGATATTCCCCAGAACACTGGCACTATCCTGCGCCTGGCTGTTTGCTTGTCCATGCGCGTGCATATTATTGAACCCGCCGGCTTTATCTGGTCGGAAAAAAGTTTTCGCCGGTCGGGCATGGATTATCTCGAGAAGGCCGATATTGTCCGTCACAACAGTTTCGAACATTTTTTGGAGGCCCGGGGCGAAAGCCGCTTGATTGTGCTGACAACGGCGGCGGGACAAAATTATTCAGAATTTGAATTTTCCGCAGGCGACATCCTGCTTTTGGGCCGCGAGAGTGCCGGCGTTCCACAGGACGTGCACGATTGCGCAGATGCAAGGGTCGTGATTCCAATGGCTGAGGGAACGCGTTCTCTGAACGTTGCCATGGCGGCAGCGATGGTGAGCGGTGAGGCCCTGTGTCAAACAAAGGGCTTTCCGTCCGGCAAAACTCCCTCTAAGGGAAACTAATGAGTACAGAAATTGAAGATATCCACACCCGCCTGCAGCCGCAAAAAGAGGCGGTCAAATCCTGGTTTGAATCCTTGCGCGACCAAATTTGTGCATCATTTGAAGAGCTTGAGGATGATTTGTCCCAAACGGTAAAGGCAAAAGATGCGCCTGGCCGTTTTGAGCGCACACCCTGGCAGCGCGCTGGCGGGGAAGGCGGCGGCGGGGTTATGTCGCTGATGAAGGGCAGGGTGTTTGAAAAGGTTGGTGTCCATACATCAACGGTGCATGGAGAATTTTCAGAAGAATTTCGCAAGAATATTCCAGGTGCTGAGGAAGATCCGCGCTTTTAGGCGTCTGGCATTTCGTTGATCGCCCATTTGTGGAACCCCAACATTCCTGCGGTTCATATGAACACCCGCTTTGTCGTGACCTCGAAGGCATGGTTTGGTGGTGGCGCGGACCTGACCCCGGTGCTGGATGCACGACGAACACAGGAAGACCCGGATTCGGTGGCGTTTCATGGAGCAATGAAAGCCCCGTGCGAGGCGCATTCCTGCGCTGATTATGAACACTTCAAAAATTGGTGCGACGAATATTTCTTCCTGCCTCATCGCGATGAGATGCGCGGGATCGGTGGTATTTTTTACGATTATCTCGATAGCGGCGACTGGGATGGCGATTTTGCATTTACGAAAGCCGTCGGAGAAGCATTTCGCGATATTTATCCTGAATTGGTGCGGGCGAACTTCGGCAAAGACTGGACCGATGCGCAGCGCGAAGAACAACTGATCCGCCGGGGCCGCTATGTGGAATTCAATCTACTCTATGACCGGGGTACACTTTTCGGCCTGAAAACCGGAGGTAATGTTGATTCGATTCTGTCGTCCATGCCCCCGGAAGTGAAGTGGCCTTGATCTCGCGACCATGATCACCTTGTTCGCCCATATGGATAAAACCCAGCGCATGACGCTGATTGCCGCTTTTGCGACAGTCACAACGGTTGTTGTGTCCATTGGTTTTACCTTCCTGCTGCTCACGCTGATCCTGGAGGCACGCGGCACCAGTGAAACCGTGATCGGTTTGAACGCGGCAATGGCCCCCCTTGGGATTATCTGTGCCGGGCCGCTCATTCCCCTGTTGGCAAAGCGCTTTGGAAACCTGCCCATCGCGATGGCATCTGCCCTGCTTGTGGCCGGTTCGATACTGGCGCTGAAGGCACTGCCGCAAATTGAATGGTGGTTTTTTCTGCGGTTCTTGATGGGGGTGGGCGATGGTATTTTGTTTGCCTTGTCCGAAAGCTGGATCGTACGCTCAGCTGAGGGCCCCTCGCGGGGACGCATCATGGCGCTTTATGCGTGTGTCGTGTCTATCGGGTTTTCCATCGGCTCGTTCACCATCCCCCATATGGGAATAGAGGGCTGGTTTCCGTTTGTCTTCTGCGCGGGAATTGTCGCTATTGCGTGTCTGCCACTGGTTTTCGTGAAGCTGGAGGATATGGATTCAACCAGCGGATCACACTTGGGATTTTTCAGTTTCATTCGCCTTGCCCCGGTTTTGTTAACCGGAATCTTTGTGTTCGCCTGCCTGGATGCTTCCACCATGGCGCTGTTGCCGGTGTTCTCCCTGCAGCACGGACTTGGCATGACGGAAGCGTCTTACCTTCTTGGCGTGCTCATTATCGGCAATGCATTCTTGCAGTTCCCTATTGGCTGGTTGGCCGATCACTATGAGAAACTTCGATTGCTTGCCATTTGCGCAGCGTTCACAGTGGCCGCGAGCCTGGTCTTGCCGCATGTGATTAACTCGGCCCTGAAATGGCCAGTTGTGGTAATTCTGGGTGCCTCTGGCTTCGGCATTTACACAATTGGTCTGGCAGTGCTGGGGGAGCGATTTAAAGGTGCAAGCGTTGTCGCGGGCTCTTCTGCATTTGCAGCCATGTGGGGATTTGGCGGACTTGTGGCACCGCCGATCGCAGGCGTATCCATGCAAAATTTTGGCCCAAACGGGTTGCCATATTTTATTGCCGTGCTGTTTGCGGGCTACTTCTGCATGCTCATCTGGGCGGTTGCTACAAAAAGGCGCGCATGAGCGCCTTGACCAGATGCGAGTATTGGCCTACCGCACCGGCATTATTCCTCTTCATGTATTGAAAGCTGTTTCGTCATGGACAAGGTTACAGAACTTTATCTACCTGCTGATCAGGCCAACGCAGCACGCGAGCAAGCCAAAACCCAGAAATCGTGGGATTTGACGGAACGTCAGATCTGCGATCTTGAAATGATCCTCAACGGTGCATTTTCACCACTCGGCGGATTTCTCGGCCAATTTGACTATGATTCTGTGTGCGCTGACATGCGCCTCGCTGACGGAACGCTGTGGCCAATGCCGATCACGCTCGATGTAAGCGAAGCTTTTGCCGGTGAAATCTCGCCAGGTGAAACGATTGCGCTGCGCGATGTTGAAGGTGTTCTTATCGCGGTCTTGGATGTTGCTGACATCTGGTCTCCTGATAAAGCGAACGAAGCACAGAAAATATTCGGCACGACGGACGAAAAACATCCTGCCGTTCATTATCTCAATAACATCGCCGGTCCGGTTTATGTGGGCGGCACGGTGCGTGGTGTCGAAGCGCCAACGCACTATGACTATCGTCAGCATCGCCATACGCCAAACGAGCTGCGTAGCCTTTTCGAAAAATGGGGCTGGCACAAGGTCGTTGCCTTCCAGACCCGCAATCCATTGCACCGCGCCCATCAGGAACTGACCTTGCGCGCCGCCAAGGAAAATCAGGCCAACTTGCTGATCCACCCAGTTGTCGGTCTGACCAAACCTGGTGATGTTGATCACTTTACCCGGGTACGCTGCTATGAAGCGATCCTGAATTCCTACCCGGAACAAACCACCTTTATGAGCTT
>CAJQND010000118.1 GCA_905479595.1 uncultured Hyphomicrobiales bacterium | reverse complement strand
CAGTTCATCTGAGCTTTCATCCTTGAACACGCCTGATCCCCTGATCGCGGCAGAACGAACCCCAGCACCTGCCAGCAATTCGCGCCAGCGCCCGGCACTTTCCATATGGGTTATGTCGACGGTTTCGGTGTTGAAATCCATTGCGTTGGAGCGCAACCCCGCCACGCTTACAAAACTTCCTGTGCTTTCCGCATCGACCTTCAAGAGCAGGTCTTTGCCTTTCTGGGCTGTCATATTCATATCTCCTTGGGTTCGGTCACCGCGCGAAAACGCATGACCGCGTGATAAGTCTTGCCATCCGGGTCGCGGCGGGCATCCCAGAACACCAGCCGCAGATTGATGAGATTGTGTTTGCTTAATGTGAGGGCCGCCCCATCAAGGGCAGCCTCAATGCCATGCATGGCGGCCTGCACCTGGCGTCTGCCCCTAGCCCTGGACCAGGCATGCAGCATGAGAAAATGCTCATGGCCCTTGCTGGACTGGGTGCTCCAGTCATTGGTGCGGATTTCGCCAATGGTGACATATGGAAATGGCTCGCCTTGAGGAATGTCATCGTGAATGGCCGGACCACCCAGCACGGCAGTCAAGTCAGGGTCGCTGCTCAGCGTTTGCCAGATGGCACGCTGCAGGTCCCAAGCGGAGCTGAGGCTCATGAATTTTTCCTGTCGTTAAGGGCAAATGCGGTTGCCAAAGCCTGGCGGAGGCGCGCGCGGATTTGCGGCATGGATACTTCGAAGGCCGGTTCCAGCCATGGCTGCGCGGGTCGGTTGAGTTTACCGAATTCAAGGAAACGGCCATGGTCGAGACTTGTGCCAATGCTCACATGGTCCGTGCCATGCACGGTTATCTTAAGCGAGCTGGACAAGCGCGACGTGTCATCGCCGGTAACAGAATCGAGTTCCTGGCGCGCATTTGCGACTACAGCTTGCGCTGCCGCGTTGAGACCAGCGGCAATCGCAGGGTGCTTCAAACGGCGGGCATAAGTGCTTACGATGCGCTGCATGCCGGAAACCTTTACGGAGGCTTTCATCACGCAGTGATCTCCACACACAGGCATTCCAGCCAGCGGCGGCGCTCATCAATGTCAGTGGCGGATTCAATTGCAAATATCCGTCCAGCCATGGTCATCCGCATGATCGCGGTCACGTCGCCACGCCAACGCAAGGTAATGCGGTGGGTCAGCCGGGCTTCAAGCTTTTCCGCCTCAACCGGTTCCGCCCCGCTGAGCGGAGCAACGTTGGCCCAGACAACATCCACCGCCTGCCAGACGGTGTCTGCACCGCCACCGCCATCTGCACTGCGCACCGGGGTTTCAATCGTTACCCGATGGCGTAACTGGCCAATCCGGGTCATATGTTCACCACCCGGTAAGGTGCAAGCAGCGCCGACACCATTTGCGGGATATGCATTGGCGACTGGCCAAGAACAACAGGTTCGCGGTTTTCAAACCAATGGGCCACAAGTTGCAGAACTGCTTGCCGCAAGGGCTCCGGCACAGCGTCCGCACTTGCGCCGTAACCACAGGCAATCATCAATTCAATGCCATTCAAGGTACGGCCAGGTTGCGGCCACGTCCGGCCCATCCGCAACGAGATGCGCGCCGGATGTGATGCCTGATCAACAAAAAAATGCGCCGGATCAACCGGTGCAGCAACATCGTCAGCACCATAAACCTGCACCGCATCCACACGGATGAGCGGGCCAAGCGGCACTTTCAGGTGCCCATGCCCCGGCCAGCAATCCATGAACACCGACCATGACTGCTCAATCAGCAACCGATTGATTTGCAACTCTGCAGAAATACGCGCAGCAGTGATCAGGCTGAGTATAAGATCGTCTTCGTCTGCAGAATCAACCCGCAGATAGGCCTTCGCTTGCGCCAATGTGACAGGCTCAAGCGCTGGCCCCGCATTTAAAACAGCGGCCATAAAATTCATCCAATATCGAAGAGGTAAAAGTGGCCACGCCGGGTGGGGAGGGGGGCAGCCCGGCGTGGCCTTTGCGGCGCAAGTAAACTTAACTCGCCGCAAATTTCATCAGTTTGATTGCTTCAAAGTTCTGCACCCCGCCACCAACACGTTTGGTGGTGTAAAACAGTACGTAAGGCTTTGAAGAATACGGATCGCGCAGCACCCGCACGCCGATGCGATCAACAATTAGATACCCGCGACGGAAGTCGCCAAAGGCAATCGAAACGCTGTCGGCGGAGATATCGGGAATATCTTCCGATTCCGAGATCGGGAAGTTCATCAAGGTTGCCTGACCACCTGCCTGGGCGGCGGGTTGCCAAAGATAGTTGCCATCGGCATCCTTGATTTTGCGCAACTCACCCTGGGTTCTGCGGCTCATCACCCAATGAGCGTTTTGCCGGTACCCTGCTTTCAGAGAATAGATCAGATCAATCAATGGATCGGAATCAGCCAACGCTCCAGCGCTGCCGGATGGAACATACCCAAGGTTGCCCCAGCTCCATGACGCATCATCCACTTGCGGATAATCCATAAAGCCGCGCGGCTTGGCATTACCATCACCTACTACAAAAGCTGCAGTCTCCTGCTCGGCAAAGGCAGTTTGAACTTCTTCGGCAATCCACTGATCGATATTCACCGCTGAATCATCAAGCAATGTCTGTGTTGCCGCCGGCATGGCGTAGAGTTCCATCGCCGGAAATTGCAGTTCAGCAAGTTGCGGGGTCGCGGTTTCTGGCCGTGTATCGGTTTCGCCGACCCAGCCTGTTGCCGCTCCGCTGGTCGCAAATGGTTTTTTATATACAGAGGATGAAACCTGGCGGATGCCTGAGATCGCGCGCATGGGCGAGGCTTGCGCCAGCAGGCGCCCAACTTCGGTCTCGGTTTCATCCGGCACCAGATAGCCACCACCAGGGTCTGACTGCACTGACATGGATTTGCTCTCAAGGACGCGCAATTGCGATGCCTCGCCATTGCGCACATAGGCCTCGAATGCCGATTTGTGCTCATGGTTACGCAGGTTTGCAGCACCTGCTGCAACGCCGCCAAGCTGGGGTCGCATGGCCTTCAGGGCGAGGCGGTCCAGAGTAGATTTCTGTTCTTCCAGGGCGGCATTGATGCGCTCGACTTTATCTACCGTCACCACATCAGCGGAGATATGCTGCTCAATCTGGCCGAGGCGTTCATCATTTGCCTCCTTAAACGCTTCAAAGCTTTGCATGAAGTCATCAAATGCATACACCACCTCGTCAGAAGACGGGGCAGCGCCGGCAATCTTGGTCTCTAAGTGTTCACTTTTGTCCATAATGGGTATGGGGTCCTTTTGCAGTGTTTAGGTTCAGAGCTGCACGGCGAAGGCGACGCGACAGGCGCGCGCCCGCGCTATCAGAGGGCAACTCACACCCGCCGGCGCTTGCACAACCGGGCGGGATGACGGGGCCGCCAAGCCCACGGATGAGATGCGGTGACTTCACCGAACTGACCCGCGCTTGCGGCAACATTGGGAAGGTAACAATGGAGATCTCCCACAGATCCACATCAAGAAGCTGGCGGCCCTGGGCGTTGGGTTTGGATAAGGCCCGCCGGGTTTTGTAGCCAATCGACAAGCCATCAAGTCCGCCTGCCCAGATTAACGCGGCCAGCTCGCGGGATTTTTGGATTTCCGGCAATAAGCGGCCACGGACAAACAGTCCGTTGGCATCTTCATAAATGGCATTCCATACGCCGATCACCTGATTGGGGTCATGCTGAAAGAGCATTCGAACACCCCCTGCCCCGCGCTGGCTGAGCGACTTAGCGAACGCTCCGCGCATGACCACATCACCAGACATATCCGCCCGGCCAAACAGCGACGCATAGCCTTCGAACATGCCGGCGGTTGCAGAAGCGCGCGCAGCCGGAGCCACCGTCCTCATTGAAGCCGTTGTTTTCATTTCAAATTTTTACCGTTGATTAAACTGGTTACCGGTCCGCTGCGGAGCCGTATCCAACCGCCTGGCGTTTTTCATCTTGCGTTAGAAAGTCTGCCGCCTGGACACGGTTCCATAGGGCTTCGCGCTCCGTGCTCAAGGCATCAACCTGGTCTGCATCAAACCACAACCGCACTTCGCCGCCAAAAGCAGGGTTGAGCCAGGTGGAAAGTGCGTTGGCCGTGCGGCCCACAAGTGGCAGAACGGTTTGCCGCCAGAAGGTGCGGTTTGCCTCGGCATAATTGGAAAACGTGTTGTCACCAGGTATGCCGAGCAACATTGGGGGCACCCCGAAGGCAAGTGCAATTTCCCGCGCCGCCACATGTTTGGCCTCAATATAATCCATATCGCGCGGCGAAAGGCTCATCGACGTCCATTCAAGTCCGCCTTCCAAAACCAATGGACGCCCGGCATTGGCCTTGCCCTGATAGGTGGCTTCCAGTTCAGCTTTCAGCCGATCGAATTGTTCTCCGCTCAGGTTCGGCGCGCCTTCAGTTCCCCTGTAAACCAGCGCGCCGGAAGGTCTGGCGGCGTTGTCCAGCAAAGCCTTGTTCCAGGCGCTTGCAGCATTGTGAATATCGATGGATCGCGCGGCAGCCTCAA
>CAJQND010000117.1 GCA_905479595.1 uncultured Hyphomicrobiales bacterium | reverse complement strand
CCCGGCAAGGCAAGTAATTTATCGTGATAAGGGGCTCCGGCAGACGCAGACACTGCGCGCCCGGTTTTTGGCGAAACATAGATGAGGTCATCGCTTGCGCCGGTCGCTGCGCATGTCGCGAGATCCAGTCCAAATCCCAGTTCTTCCAGCAAACCCAGCTCCCAGCGAACCAATAGCGCTGGCCAGTGATCGCTTTCCTGCAAAGCGCCCAGCACGATCTCAAACGCATCAAACAACCGTTCATGGGGCTCGCGTTCCGGCACAAGCTGGGTGAGCGATGCCAGGGATGTAAGGCCAGCCAGGCGGAACGGATCATCGATCAACCGTGCAGCGTTCATTTCAATGGCTTCGACGCTGAATGTCCCCAGATGCTCTGCCAGCCGGGCCCGCCATTGCGCCTCAAGCAAGTTACCGGTTTGAAGCACCGGGCGCATGCGCCGCCCCCGGCCACCACGCACCAACCCCATAAATCGGCCATGCTTGCGGGTGAACAGTTCCAGGACCGCACTGGTTTCCCCGTGCGGACGTGCGGAAATCACAAATCCCTGCTCTGCCCAATTCATGGGTGGACTATATCAACTATGAAGGCGTTCGCAGGGTAGAATTTACTCACCCGCCCGGGCAATTGCATTTTCCTGGGTAACTTTGGTTTCAGATGCATGAAAAACCACATCTGCATATTGCAGCCACGCCGGGCGATGGGTAATCGAAATGATCGTGGTATCGTCTTTTAAGCCCGAAATATTCTTGCAAATCTTTTCTTCAACTTCTGCGTCCAATGCGCTGGTCGCTTCATCCAGAACAAGAATACTGGGCCGGTGCACAAGAGCTCTTGCAATCGACAGGCGTTGGCGCTGCCCGCCGGATAGCTGGCCACCGCGTTCGCCAACTTCGGTTTCCAATCCATCTGCAGACTTCTGGACAAAATCATCAGCTTCCGCCAGGCGCAAAGCCCGCCAGATATCGTCATCGCTAATGCCGGGTGCATTCAGGCAAATATTGCTGCGTATGGTACCGTTCAGGAGGACCAGGTCCTGGGAGACATATCCAACGCGCTTGCGCCATTCATGAAGATTGATGTCGGGAATAGGCACGCCATCGATCAATACCTGCCCGTTTTCTGGTCGTTGCAACCCAAGCAGCATATCCACCAAGGTGCTTTTGCCGGCACCAGACGGACCGGACACAACGGTGAGTTGATTTGCAGGAACGAACACTTCTGTATCGGCAAGGATTTTTTTTTCGCCGAATGAGAAGCTCGCATTTGAAACAGTAATTCCGCGTTTAATATCCGGAATTTCCGTGCCGGTAATAAGTTCCTTTGAAGCGTTGGCTTTTGAAATAAGGTCGAAAAAGGCATTATAGAATGCCTCCTTTTCCATCACCCCTTTAACCGCTTGCTGCACTCTGCCAAAGCTTTTCAAAACATGCAGCATCAAGACGCCAACAAACACAAATTCGACAACCGGAATTTGCCAAACCATGATCGCGAAATAAAACCCGCAACTCAAAACGGTAATCTCGAAAAGCCGTTGCAGCCTGGTTAGACCCTCGGTCGCGACCACTCCAACCTTGAACACCTGCTCCAGACCATGCACATGCTCAACCAACCCAGCCCGGGTGAAACCCTGCCGCGACATGGCTTTCAGCGGTTTAATTCCGGAGAAAATACTGATCAGGCTGCGGTTAAGCGCCCCCAGCAACCCAACCCTTCTTATCGTATTGTCGCGAATTATCTTCACCAAGGGATTCAGGGCCGTAAACCCGATAATCCCGCAGCATATCGAAAACAGCGCTACTTTCCAGGAGATGGTGATCGCCACAATGAAATAAATACTGGTGCGAAACAGCAGCGCCAGCAACTTACCAGACTCAATGAAAGCCTGGGTGGTCATTGTGGCAAAATTGGTGATTGCTGTGGTGAAGTTGGCGAGAGGTTCGCTTGAGAAGTAATTCCATTCCGCGTCGAGATAGGCATCGATCAGCTGCAGTCTGGTCCGCGACATCATCTCCGCGAACACATATCCATTATAACGTTGGGCAAGAAAGGTGATGATTTCCTTGGCCACCATGGCAATGACCATCACCATGAAAACGGACGAGAAAGACGGGATAATTCCCCAACCTGCCAGAAACTCAAATGCCTTCTCGGCGAATGCTGGCGATTTACCGCTCATTTCGCCAGTGGCCATGACCAGAACCGGGAACATCGCCGCCAGCCCAATGCCTTCCAGCACGCTGGCGAGCACAAGCAGGACAATGATAAAATTCCTCTGCGCCACGACCAACGGCGCTGCAAAGAATATTTTAAGTGCTGCTTTCAATTGTTCCCGCCCGCCAAAACCTGGCTATCTTCGTTTGTAGGTCATCAGGCCGAGGCCTGACGTGCATGGGCAATGCCATCGAGCAATTCGGTCGTTGAAACACCGGTGGTGCGCGGCAAATACACCACCTGGCAAATATCCGAAAAGTTATCAAACTTACCGACCCAATCGTCGCCCATCACCAGGATGTCGGCACCGTAATTGACGATGTAATCGCGTTTCTTCTCCATGGATTCTTCAAAGAAGCACTCATCAACCGGCTTGCAAGACGCAACAATTTCCATGCGCTCGCGTTCGTTATAAATTGGCCTGCGGCCTTTTTTGCGCTGGCTGAACGCGTCTGAGGAAACACCGACCGTTAAGTGATCTCCGAGTTGTGCAGCGCGCACCAGCAAACGGACATGTCCGAGATGAAACAGGTCAAACGTTCCGAAGGTGATAATCCTTTTGCGTTTTTGCATGGCGTTCTAGGCTTTCCAGCCATTGGAAACACTGTCACCCATAGCCTCTATCTGTTCATGAATGATCCCGGCGCGGCGCTCATCGCCAGCGCGTTTGAACCGCATGTAGTTCTTGATGCCATTAAACAGAGCCCGGTAGGAGACAACAGTTCCGCTGTTTGGTGTGTCTGTCGCGCAGTGATAATCAGTGACTGGAACACGCCAGTTGCCGTAGTTCTCTTCCAGATAGGTTTCACTGTCATCGGGTGCCAGATAAGTCTTATCCCCGGACCGCAGCGGTGCCAGGGCAAATGGCGAATTCAACCAGATATTGCGGTCAGTGCCGTGATAAACCACCCCTTCAAAGTTCAGATGAACAAAGATATCGACGGTGACGATGCCCTTGTACAGGATGGTGTATTTTAACGGCTTGTCGGTTTGCCCCGCCATGTAACGGTTATAGAGTGCCAGTTCCGGCGTTATATTGAAGACCTTCGTGACCTCAAAGCGTGGATCGCCCCGCAAAGACTGCTCAAGCCTGTCCATACGCGGGTCGTCGGAGAAAACACCGAAATCAAGGTCATAATCATGTTCAAGCAAATGACCGTCGCGCACCGGACCAAGCAAGCTTCCGGAAATCAGGAACAAGCCCGCGCCGTCTCTTTCAGCGATATCGCGCATGGCGTCCAGCGCCTCGCTTGCCAGACCGACACCAGCGTGCCCGAAGCACGACTTTTTCTTACCGGCTTTTAAAACTGCCCCTGCAAGCGGGCTGTCCTGCATCATCCGGCCTTGCGCCATATGTTGAGACACAACCTGCCGGAAGATTTCCAGTTTTGTATGCGCATGCATCGCCAATGGACTGGTCAAGTGTTCAGGTCCGGTGCTGTTCAGTTTACGCGCACTCGAACGCGCGCCAAACTGGGCGGCGAAGAACCGGCCCAACCCAAACAACCCTTTGCCGGCGCGCACGCGGCCAAAGCTGTCGCCATTATCAACAATAATACTCAAAATCCGTCACACCAAAATGTGCTTCGGAAACCCAGGACAAAGCAAACGTTCCGCCCCAGAATAAGAGGCGTCTACCGGTTTGCATTGTGTGTCTTTTGATACGCGGCAGGAAAATACTTGCCGTATAAAAAATTGAAAGAGTTATCCCTCTCCCCGGTTCCCAAAACGATTGCGCAAAATAGACGCGATTCAAAAAATAGTGATCACAAAATACCGGGATATTGCCGCCGCGACAACTGCTTTCTCTAATGTGAGCGCGGCATTACAAAATGTTGCGCTAAAACCCTACTTTGCCGGGGGTTCCAGCCCCATTCCCAGGTACCGCTCAGGGTCTTGTGCCCATTTTTCACGAACTTTCACAAACAAGAAGAGATGGACTTTCTTTTCCATAAACGCCTCAAGGTCGAGGCGCGCGGCCTGTCCGACCGCCTTAATCGTGGCACCATTTTTGCCGAGCATGATCTTTTTCTGGCTGTCACGTTCCACATAAACCACCTGATCAACCCGGATTGAGCCGTCCTTGCGCTCTTTCCAACTCTCGGTTTCAACGGTGGACGAATAAGGCACCTCTTGGTGGAGACGCAAAAACACTTTTTCACGCGTAATATCGGCGGCCAGCAAACGCATCGGAATATCGGCAATCTGATCTTCAGGATAAAGCCAGGGGCCAACTGGCATGGATTCCGCCAGGTGTTGTCTGAGATCCACAACACCGTCTCCGGTGAGCGCAGAAATCAGAAAAATCTCGCCAAAAGGAAACCGTTCGGCAAACTGTTGAGTAAGTGCCAGCAGGCTGTCATTGCGCACCAGATCAATTTTGTTGATCGCCAAATGCGCACCCAGACCTTCTTTCTCAAGACCGGCGATGATCCGTTCGGTCTGTTCATCCAGCCCATCACGGGCGTCTGCCAACAAAATGGTGAGATCGGCATCTGCCGCCCCGCTCCATGCGGCTTCAACCATGGCTTTATCAAGCATGCGTTTCGGCGCAAATATGCCCGGCGTATCAAGAAAGATGATCTGGGCAGCACCTTCCAGCGCGATTGCACGAATGCGCGCGCGGGTGGTCTGCACTTTATGGGTCACGATTGAAATTTTGCTGCCCACAAGCAGATTCAACAATGTCGATTTCCCGGCGTTCGGCGCGCCAATCAGCGCAACAACACCACAACGGGTCTCCTGGCTTGCGCTGTTTTCTTCACTCACCAGATTTTCTCCCGTTTCAAAAAAGCTTCTGCAGCTGATTGTTCAGCGCTACGTTTAGACGACCCTTTGGCACTTTCCGGCTCCAGGCCATCAACCTGTGCCGCCATTTCAAATACCGGTTCATGGTCGGGCCCGCTACGCGAAAGCTCTACATAATCCGGTGGCGACAGACCACGTGCCTGCGCCCATTCTTGCAAAGCGGTTTTTGGATCTTTCGGCAAGTTGCCAATGGTTTCCAGATAAGGTGCCCAAACGATCAAAATCATCCTTTCGGCCGCTTTATACCCGCCGTCCAGATAAACCGCCGCAATAAGCGCTTCCATGGCGTTGCCCAGAACTGCCATTTTATCGCGCCCGCCAGCACTTTCCTCGCCGCGTCCAAGTTTAAGGTAACTTCCCAGGTCGATGTCGTGCGCAGCCTGGGCGCAAGCTTCCTTGCGCACCAGCGCATTCAACTTTGGCGCCAGATCACCCTCTTCCTGGTCAGGAAAGTTCAGGAACAGCCATTCGGCGATGACAAGACCCAGTACCCGGTCACCAAGAAATTCCAGACGCTCGTTATTGTTTGGCTGCGTATTTCCAGGTTTGCGGGCATCACGCGTGCGGAAACTGGAATGGGTCAGTGCACGCTGCAGAATATCAGTGGCTTCAAAAGTGTGCCCGATGCGCTGCGCTAACTGGTCCATGCTGCGCAATTGATCAATCCACAGAAGTAAACAGCCGTGACCAGCGGATCGTCTGCGGCCAGCGCCAGAACTGCCAGAACGAACCGTCCGGCGATATGGAGAAGAAGATAACTTCCGCGCGCCCAACAAAATTCTCGTAAGGCACATACCCTACTCCAGGGTCTCGGCTATCGCGGGAATTATCCCGGTTATCACCCATCATGAAAAAGTGCCCTGCTGGCACCACATATTCAATGGTGTCGTCTTGAGGCTGCCAGCCATAGTCATAAGTCAGATGCTCTACGCCGTTGGGCAGTGTCTCGGTGAAAACCTCAACATTGCGCGAACGCGCACCTGGCGGCACTGTGCCCGGCGCATTCTCGACTTTACGCCTGCCGACCGGCTTGCCGTTAATGTGCAACAATCCCTGGATCATCTGCACCTTTTCACCCGGCAATCCAATCACGCGCTTGATGTAGTCGGTTTCATTATCGGAAGGCAGTTTGAAAACGGCCACATCACCGCGTTCCGGCTGCGCGGCAAAAAACACCCTGCCCGGAAAGGAAAACGGCTGAATTTTGAACATCGGACCGAAACTGCCCGGGCCCGAAAACGAAAAAGTATATTTGCTATACCCATAGCTCAGTTTTGAAACGAAAAGGTAGTCGCCAATCCGCAATGTAGGGATCATTGATCCAGAAGGAATATTGAAGGGCTGGTAGAAAAAGGTGCGTACAAAAAAGGCAATCAGCAGCGCCTGAATGACAACCCGTATAACTTCCCAGGTACCGCCTTCAGTTTTTTTACCGGCATCGTCCGTATTCGTTGACATTTGAACCCTTTGGCGAAACTACCACGTTGGTGTCCATTCCAGCATTTTGCCCGATTGAACGTGCGAACGTATACCCCCCGGCGCGATCATACGCAACGCGCATGATAGTGAATTCCAGATTACGTGTTTCCGGCAGGTTCAGCGGATATAATTACAAAAGCCTGAGCCCAGGGAAAATCATCGGTGATTGTTAAATGTATCAACGGGAGGTAACCAGCAGGCACAATACTTTCCAGCTGGGCAAGCGCGCCTCCCGCCAGTTGCATGGTTGGGCGGCCGGAAGGTTCATTCACAACTCCCATATCGCGCCAGAAAACCCCTTTGCGAAATCCTGTTCCAAGCGCTTTGGAACACGCTTCCTTGGCAGCAAAACGTTTTGCATAAGATGCTGCGCGCGCCTGACGGCGATCTGACTTGGTTTTCTCGATATCAGTGAAAATCCGGTCCAAAAACCGCGTACCGAAACGCTCGATAGATTTGTCGATCCTTCGGATGTCGATAATGTCGTTACCAACTCCGATGATCATGCAGCGCGTCCGGCTTTTTTCCGCGCAATGTCCATGCGTCTGCGCATTTCGCGAATTGCTGCGGGCAGCCCCAGAAAAATCGCTTCACCAATCAGAAAGTGACCAATATTCAGTTCGTGCAATTGCGGCAATGCGGCCACGCTTTCAACCGTATCAAAGGTCAACCCGTGCCCGGCATGCATTTCCAACCCAAGTGCATCACCGAGAATTGCAGCTTCACGAACCCGCTCCAGTTCCGCATCGCGTTTGGCCATATCGCGCACTTCGTGTGCTTCGCAATAAGCCCCTGTGTGAAGTTCGACAATATCGGCTCCTAGTTTGGCAGAGGCCTCGATTTGCTTCGGGTCCGGGTCGACAAACAACGAAACGCGAATATTTTTGGCCCGCAATTCATCGGTATAGCGCACCAAATGGTCAAACCCACCAGCCACATCCAAACCACCTTCGGTTGTCACTTCTTCGCGCTTTTCAGGCACAATGCAGCAGGCATTGGGCTTGTGCGTCAGCGCAATCTCGAGCATTTCATCGGTCGCGGCCATTTCGAAGTTCAGCGGCAATGGTATTTCCTGGAGCAAATGAGCAATATCGAAATCGCTTATATGACGGCGATCTTCGCGTAAATGCGCAGTAATTCCGTCCGCGCCTGCTTCCGACGCCAAGAGAGCTGCACGCACCGGATCAGGATGGCGGATGCCGCGGGCATTTCGGATCGTCGCGACATGATCGATATTCACACCAAGACGCAAATAGGGAACGCTGTTCTGCTTACTCATTTTATATAGTCCTCAAGGGCACACCGGTCTGCGGGTGGACTGACTTAGCTGCCCAGAGATGCGTCGCCAGGACGCCGCTGAGCGGCTGCCATCAGTTTTTGCCGCCGTCTATCCTGAAAAGATCGCACGGTCGAGCGGATGGGAAAATATCCAATTACCGCCGCTACGATGCCAAGCGGAATACCACCTACGGTCATCGGAACCAAAAACGGGCCCACAACATCCCAGAACTGCTGAAACGCCATTTGCGGATTATGCAGAATGCTGAGCCAAAATCCTTTAGGCAAACTCAGGTCAATGCTTTCAGCCGCTTCACGCCCCATTATCAGGCTGCCAAAATTATATGTTGCAAGCCAGATAAACGGGAATGTAATCGGGTTTCCTGCAAATGTTCCAAAGGCGGACGCCAAAAGATTGCCACCCACCAGCACTGCCAGCAGTGCAGCTACAATGAAATGAAAGCCCATATAGGGTGTAAATGACGCCATAATTCCAACTGAGAAGCCTATGGCAATCGCGTGGGGCGACCCTGCCAGCCGGGTAACGCGCCGCCAGACGTAGGCAACACTGCGCTTCCAGCTGCGGCGGGGCCAGGCCCAGGCGCGCAACCGTTCAAGCGCTGTTTCCTTATCGCGTCGTTTGAATAACATTGCCGTTCAGTATTCCCAATACAAACAAACTAGATCACTGATACATGACCCACACTTAACGCAAACCACGGCTTCCAGGTTTTTCTGCGGCGATTGCTGCCAATTCCGGCGGAATTTCATTTTCTGCGAATGCAGGCACTTCCATTTCCACCAGTGCGATCAGCGGCACACCAAGTTCGGCTTTGCCAGCTGAGCGATCAATGAGGCATGATGCAGCAACAGGTTCACCGCCTTCATTTCTGATCGCCTCAATACATTCACGCGACGAAAGCCCGGTGGTCACAATATCTTCCATCATCAGGCATTTTGCGCCAGATGGAATTTCAAACCCCCGACGCAAAGCGAGCGTACCGTCGACACGTTCAAAAAACACCGAGGGGCGGTTAAACTGTCGGCCCATTTCATAGCCAACGACCACACCGCCCATCGCAGGCGATGCAACCATGTCGAAATCACCATATCCAGCAGCGTCGATTTTCTGCTTTACCACCGCGCAAAGCCGCGCTGCGCGAGCTGCATCCATCAATACGCGCGCGCACTGTATGTATGCCGGGCTATGAAGACCGGAAGAAAGAACAAAATGGCCTTCCAATAACGCTTCGGCATCCCGGAATTCCTGCAATATCTCATCGCGGCTTAA
>CAJQND010000116.1 GCA_905479595.1 uncultured Hyphomicrobiales bacterium | reverse complement strand
TTGAAGCTGTACCCGGCGAAAATGCGGACAAACCGTTTGAGTGTCACATGCAATTGCAGACAAGGCGCGGCATCTGGAATTTGGAAAATCTGGATCTCAGCCAACTGGTAGCGGATAAAGCCTATGAGTTCCTGTTCGTCTGGGCACCTTTGAAAATGAAGGGCGCAACCGGTTCTCCCGGAAACCCGATCGCGCTTTACTAAACCGGTAAGCGAGCAAAAAACAATCTATGGCGGCAGAACCCCTGCCGCCATTTTTGCGCATTAGGTCTGATGGCCTATAAGGCTGTTACGTTCTTCCCGCAGTAAGTGATTCTCGGCGAGGGCGATGTGGTAAGGGAGCCCTTAATGGCAGATGTGCGCGACGAGCTTGTTGTTCACGATGAGGATGGTGCGCTAGCATCGGATTTCGTGCACGCTGTCGTTGCCGCAATCGAAGAAGAAGACACCCAGAAAGTGCGCGCGTTGGTGCGAGAGTTGCACACCGCAGACACCGCTGATCTCATTGAACTTCTACGTCCTGATGACCGTTTGGTGTTCATCGACCTTTTGGGGCGCACATTCGATGTGCAGGCGCTGACAGACGTTGATGAGACTGTTCGCGATCAGCTTGTAGAAGAACTACCTACTGGCACAATCGCATCGGCTGTCAGGCGGTTGGAATCTGACGATGCTGTCTACCTGCTTGAAAATCTCGATGAAGAAGAACAGAGCGAAATCCTGGCCAAGGTGCCAAAGGCGGATCGCGAGACGCTGCGCCGGTCATTGGATTATGATGAAGACACTGCCGGCCGGCTCATGCGAACGGAATTTGTGGCGGTTCCTGCATTCTGGTCAGTCGGCCAGACCATCGACTATATGCGCACTGAAGATAATCTTCCCAATTCATTCATTGAAGTGTTTGTGGTCAGCCCGTATTTTCACCTTGTCGGGACGGTGCCGGTAAGTCGTATTTTACGGACCCCGCGCGACGCCATTATCGAAAAGGTGATGGATACCGAACAGACCATTTTCAACGTCGATGATGACCAGGAAGATGTCGCCTATAAATTCGAACAATACCACCTTGGTTCAGCGGGCGTGGTTGACACTGACCAGCGGCTCGTCGGCATGGTCACGGTAGACGATGTGGTTGAAGTTATCCGCGAAGAAGCAGAAGAAGATATGGCGCGTTTGGTTGGCCTCGGCGATCAGGAAATTACAGACTCGATCTGGAAGACCACCCAAACCAGATTTGGCTGGTTGCTCATGAACCTGGCCACAGCTGTGCTTGCGTCATTCGTGATTTCGCTTTTCGATGCGACCATTCAGCAAATGGTTGCGCTCGCCATCTTGATGCCCATCGTGGCCTCCATGGGCGGTAATGCCGGGACCCAGACCATGACGGTTGCCGTGCGCGCCATCGCCACTCGTGACCTGAGTGCGGTCAATGCCACCCGTGTTATTTTGCGGGAAACTTCCGTAGGAATTATAAATGGCCTGGTTTTCGCCATTATTATGGGGCTTTTTGCGTGGTGGTGGTTCGGGTCAAATGGCCTTGGGCTTGTGATCGGGGCCGCCATGGTAATCAATATGGTGGTTGCTGCGCTGGCTGGGATCTTAATTCCATTGACTTTGGAAAAGCTGGATATCGATCCGGCAGTTGCCTCCAGTGTGTTTGTAACCACCATGACCGATGTGGTTGGGTTTTTTGCGTTTCTGGGACTCGCGGCGATATATTTGTTGTAAGAGGGCAGTTTGACGGTTTTTACTCCCAGGAACCCGGACTATCAGCGTTGTGTGCGCGAAAGTTTCGCGCGCCAGAATTTCATGGGCTTTATAGGTGCTTCGCTTAGTCGTGTGGCACCAGGAGAGGTGGATATAGAACTTCCCAACCAACAAAGCCTGACGCAACAGCATGGTTATTTTCATGCTGGTGCAACCGCGTCTATTGCTGATTCTGCGGCAGGATACGCAGCGCTTAGTTTGTTCTCGCCAGGAAATGGCGTGCTGACCACGGAGTTTAAGATCAATCTTTTGGCTCCGGCAAAAGGTGAAAAACTGGTTGCCCGGGGCAGGGTCGAAAAATCTGGCCGGTTGTTGACGATTTGTAAATCAGATGTTGTTGCAATAGACGATGGCACTGAAACCCATGTTGCTACTGCGTTGTTGACGATGATGCAGATTGAAGGACTTGAAGGTTAATGATGAAGACTGCTGTGAAAATTTTATCTCCAAAATTCCTAACTGTTGGGATTGCGGCCGGGTTTTTGGCGCTTGTCTCAATTGGTGCAGGCGCAAATGAGCTGACCAAGTCTGGTGATCCAATTGCCAAACTCATTACGGGTTCTTTGAGCAAAAAGGCAACCGCCACATCTAAAAAAACCAAGACCAAACGCCCGCGTGGAAGTTTGGTTGAGGGGATTGATGTCTCCAAATTTCAGGGCAACATCAATTGGAAAAAAGTAAACGCAGCCGGTATCAAGTTTGCATTTATCAAAGCTACCGAGGGTGGCGACCACAAGGATTCGAAATTCTTGAAAAACTGGCGCGGTGCTGCCAAAGCCGGCGTCGCCCGTGGCGCGTATCATTTCTACTATTTCTGCACACGCCCGGAAGTTCAGGCGAAATGGTTCATCCGCAATGTGCCGAAGAGTAAATCTGCATTGCCACCAGTGCTTGATATGGAATGGAATCACCTTTCCAAAACCTGTAAGAAACGCCCGAAAGCGGCAAGAGTTCGCAAGGATATGGCGACGTTTATCCGCCTGGTTGAACGCCATTACGGTAAAAAGCCGATCATCTATACCTCGACGGATTTTCATAAAGAAAATCTTGAAAGCGCGTTTAAAGGCTATCCATTCTGGTTGCGCAGCGTTGCTGCCAAGCCTCACAAGATCTTTCGCGGACGCAAATGGTTGTTCTGGCAATGGACCGGAACGGGCAGGGTGAAAGGCATTAGGGGCAATGTCGACCGTAACAAGTTTTCCGGGACTCTGTCCGAGTTCAAAAGCTGGCGCAAAGGCAAGACCCACCACGTCAAACTGGTGCGTAAGTAGCATTTCTGCCTATATCAAACTGAATAGATAATCAATTAGGGTTCTTTGAACCGCTGCATTTCATGGTATCAGTTGTCCATTGGTTCACTGATACTTTGAGGCTGCCTAAATGATTCCGAACGATTATCCGTCCCTTGACTTTGGCCACGGCGAAACGATTGAAATGGTGCGTGATATGGTGCGCTCTTTCACATCAGATAACATTGCACCAATTGCTGCTGAAATTGATAAAACCGACGAGTTTCCGCGCCATCTTTGGCCTGCCCTGGGCGAGCTTGGCTTGCTTGGTATCACTGTCGAGGAAGAATATGGCGGTTCTGGCATGGGGTATCTGGAACACACGATTGCCATGGAAGAAATCTCGCGCGGGTCCGCTGCTGTGGGGCTGTCATACGGGGCACATTCAAA